>NZ_PNDI01000045.1:0-40122 GCF_005887465.1 Pseudoalteromonas sp. S1610
TACTCGACTCACTGAGTAGCTCGTGCCTCGCTATGCGTTGGCGTTCCCCGTCTCAGTGGGGTCGCATTATAGGGAGATCCGAAAACAGATCAACCCTTTTTTGAAGAAAACTTGAAATAAACGACTGTTCGTTGGATATTTGAACAATAGGTACTAAAAACACAACATAACTATCAATTTATTAACAATAA
Organism: Pseudoalteromonas sp. S1610; assembly: GCF_005887465.1. Classification (GTDB taxonomy): domain Bacteria; phylum Pseudomonadota; class Gammaproteobacteria; order Enterobacterales; family Alteromonadaceae; genus Pseudoalteromonas; species Pseudoalteromonas undina. Next base: position 192 of record NZ_PNDI01000045.1, read on the forward strand.
ACACGTAACTTAAGCTTTTAACCGTTATATCTACTTGAATAAGCTCTATTAAAACACTCGCAACTAAGATGATCATAATGATCACTAGCAATAATCTACCCGAATAGATCCCATATATAACAAAGTCAGGAAAATAAGACGCTGCAGCTAGCATACTGTTAATGTTACTACGGTGAATTGAAGTAGGTAAGAGTGATACCACAGTATTAATAAAATCACGGCTATTAATAGTGCCTACCTGAAGGTGGCTTTTGTTTATGTGTATTAGCAAAGCCTTAATATAAGTAGGAGTTACTTTTGCTCTATTTTAGGCAAAATAAAGCCCCGCATTTGCGAGGCTACTATTTATGCTACACCATATTGATCCCGGTAAGCTTTTACCGCGGCTAAATGCTCATCCATAGTTCCTTGGAGCTCTAGGTAACTAATTAAATCAGCCAATTTAACGATTGAAGTAACTTGAGTATTAAAGTCACGTTCTACTTCTTGTATAGCAGAAAGCTCTGCTTTACCTTTTTCTTGACGATCAAGTGCAATTAAAACACCACTTAAATCTGCGCCATTATCCGCAATAATTTCCATTGACTCGCGAATAGCTGTACCGGCGGTGATCACATCATCAACTAACATGATCTTACCTTTAAGCTCAGATCCAACTAAGCTACCACCTTCACCGTGTGCTTTTTTCTCTTTACGGTTAAAACAATAAGGTACATCTTTATTATAATGATCAGCTAACGCAACTGCGGTTGTTGTTGCAATTGGAATACCTTTATAAGCAGGACCAAATAGTACATCATATTCAATTGCTGCATCTTCAAGTGCCGCTGCATAAAAGCGACCTAAGCGCGCTAAGTCACGACCTGTATTAAACAAACCCGCATTAAAGAAGTAAGGGCTAGTACGGCCAGACTTTAAAGTAAACTCGCCAAACTTTAATACCTGCTTTTCTAAAGCAAACTCAATAAACTCTTTTTGATATTCTTTCATTGCCAGTTACCTATTTATGCTAGTGCTTGCTTTTGTACATCAATAATTTCACGAATTGAATGCTTAGCGAGTGTAAGTAGCTCATCAAGTTCGTCAAACGAGAAAGGTTCACCCTCAGCGGTTCCTTGTACCTCAATAATTTTACCGGTTTCAGTTAAAATTACATTCATGTCAGTTTCAGCGTCAGAATCTTCTAGGTATTCTAAATCGCTAATCGCTTGGCCTTTATATATACCAACAGAAATAGCAGCGATCATATGTTTAAGTGGGTTTGAGTTAATCATCCCTTTTGCACGCATATACGTTAGTGCATCAACTAGCGCAACGCATGCACCGCTGATAGACGCTGTACGTGTACCACCATCAGCTTGGATTACATCACAATCAATAGTAATTGTGTTTTCACCGAGTGCTTTTAGATCGATTGCTGCACGTAAAGAGCGAGCAATCAGACGCTGAATTTCCATTGTACGACCGCCCTGCTTACCTCGCGTTGCTTCACGACTATTACGTGTGTGTGTTGCGCGCGGTAACATGCCATATTCTGCGTTTACCCAACCTTTACCTTGGCCTTTCATAAAGCGTGGTACGCCAGCCTCAACTGTCGCAGTACAAAGTACCTTAGTGTTGCCAAACTCTACCAATACTGAACCTTCAGCATGCAGAGTGTAGTTACGTGTAAACGTAACCGGTCTAATTTGATTAGGTGTTCTTTCGCTTGGACGCATTGACGATCCCCTTAATTCTGAATTTGCCACATTATATGTTGATGTGAATACAGATGCCATGTTGATTTATATTAAAGTGTGTTTAAAAAACACTCAGCAGTGTTAAATTTTCTTTAGAGCTTGGGCAGTGTTACGGTATAATAATCGTAATATTGTATTTAAAAATGTAGGAAAACATCCATGATCCACAGTATGACAGCTTATGCGCGTCGCGAAATAAAAGGCGAATGGGGCACTGGCACGTGGGAAGTTCGCTCAGTGAACCAACGTTATCTTGAAACCTTTATTCGTGCACCAGAGCAATTTCGTGGCATGGAGCCCGTTATACGCGAGCGTCTGCGTAAGCACTTACAGCGTGGTAAGGTCGAAGTTTTCTTAAAATTTGTAGCAAACCCTGCACATGTTGGTGAATTATCAATTAATCAATCTCTTGCTGAGCAGCTAATTAATAGTGCTAAGTGGGTACAACAACAAAGCAATGGTGATATTAATCCTGTTGACATTTTGCGTTGGCCTGGCGTGATGGAAGCGCAAGAAATTGATATGGATAGTGTAAATACAGCACTCATTACTGGGCTTGACCAAGTAATTGAAGACTTTAAATCGGCACGTGGTGATGAAGGTGCAAACCTTGAAGAAATGATAACTACAAGATTAACCGCCATTTTAGAGCAAGTTGATATTGTTGAAGCACACATGCCAGAAATTACTAAATGGCAACGTGAAAAGTTAATACAAAAACTTGAAGATTTAACAACAAATATTGATGAGTCACGTCTTGAACAAGAACTGATTTACCTTGCACAAAAGCAAGATGTAGCAGAAGAACTTGATCGTTTAAAATCGCACGTTAAAGAAACACGTAAAATTTTGAGTAAAGGTGGTGCTTGTGGTCGTCGTTTAGATTTTATGATGCAAGAGTTTAACCGTGAAGCAAATACCCTAGCTTCTAAATCAATCAACAGCGACATCACCAATGCTGCAGTTGAGCTAAAAGTATTGATAGAGCAAATGCGTGAGCAAATTCAGAATATAGAATAACAAACTATAACGTTAGAAAAGGCCATGATTATTCCTAATTATGGCCTTTTTTATTACCGGCTATAAAAGCGTACTTAAAGACGCTTTTAAGGTTTCAAACTTAATAGGCTTGGTAAGCACTTTATTAACACCTACTTTAAAACATGATGCCTTGTCATCGGTTGAAGCATTTGCGGTTAGTGCAAAAATAGGAATATCACTTAACAGCTCATGACGAATATGCTGCGTGGCGCTTAGTCCATCCATAGTCGGCATCATGATGTCCATTAAAATTAAATCAAAATGTTTGAGTTTCATAAACTCAATTGCTTCCACTCCATCATTTGCAATCGTGACTTTGTGATTTAGCTTTTGTAAAAACGCCTTAATAAGCACTTGATTGGTTTTATTATCTTCAGCAACCAGAACTGATAGTACAGGCTGTTTTGATGAAAACTCGGGTTTAATTTCATCAATAATCGCTTCTTTAAATGGCAGTAAAATAGTAAATGTACTACCTAACCCTAACTGCGTTTCAACATTAATAGAGCCCCCCATAAGCTCAATTAGATTTTTTGAAATACTGAGGCCTAACCCTACTCCTTCATTTTTTCTGTTTATACCTTCGTTAACTTGTCGAAACGGCTGAAATATAAAGCTTAGATCTTTCTTTGCAATGCCTACCCCTGAATCTTCGATAGTAAATTTTAGTTTGTCATCTACAATATTTGCACATAATGCAATATGTCCTGAGTGAGTAAACTTGAATGCGTTGCCAATGAGATTAAATAGTATCTGCCCCAGCCTAAATTCATCACCCATAATATAGGTAGGGATATCGTCATTAATCGAAACTGAAAAAATAATATCTTCACTGTCTTCAATAATATGCAATTGCCCAACGATATTCTCAATAAGCAGTTTTACATTTAGCGGTTTATTGGCGATTAATACAGTCCCTGATTCAATTTTTGAAAAATCTAATACGTCGGTAATTAATCCATAAAGAATATCAGCACTAGAGTTTGCATAATTCAACCATTGACGTTGCTCTTGAGTTAAATCGGTATCTATTAATAACTCTATCATCCCCATAATCGCATTCATGGGGGTTCTTATTTCATGCGACATGATGGTTAAAAATTTTGTTTTTGTTTTACTGGCTTCCTCAGCTTTAAGCTTTTCATTTTCAAGTGCAGTCTCTCGCTCTTTTGAGACTGTGATATCTTTGGCAATACCTAAATAGCCAATGAAATTTCCGTTTTCGTCAAATTGCGACTTACCATTGAGCGATACCCACAAAGGTATCGGGGCCTTAACCTCAAATTCAAAACCATTAAAATCCTCATGCTCAGCGACTAGTGCAGCAAAAGCTTGCCATTTCAGCGTGTTTTTTTGCTCATTTTTAGTACGCAAAGACTCAATGGTTTTATTAATAAATATTTGCGCATAGGTATTATCTTCTCTTTCTAAATTATTAACGCTGGTAAAGGTCATATCTGGCTCGGTTCGCCAAAACCACTCACTGGCTAATTCTTTAAATAAAGTAGAAAGCTGAGAAAATTTATCAAGTAGTAAAACAGATTGATGGGTTTGCGCATGTAACTTATTTAATTGAAGAAAAGCGTGAAATACTTGCTGAAGAAACAAAATTATTGAGTGTGAAGCCAAAATATTATGGTTAATATTATTGATCACATGGGTGAAAATAAATAAGCACTGCTCTTTACCCGTATCAACCCCCATTAACAACGCTGTCTTTTTATTCTGGTTATTCACCTCTTCTGATAAAGCAAATAATTGTTCTGGCAAGGGATTGCAACTATATGAGTAACCTTTTTTTAGAGCCTGAATAAATGCAGCACATGGTGGCCATGTTTTCTCATAAAAATCGATATTAGTTGTGCCGATAGTTAAAAAATGATGATGTGTTTTCTTTAAAACTATGCAGTCTTGGTATTGAAGCAATGGCTGTAGTAAAGCTGACATAGTGGCTAAAATATCAATTTCATCATCACACTGGTGCAATAACGCTAACTGCTTCTGTAGTTCCGTAAGAGTCATTAATTCATTACGTTGCATACCCATTCCCTCAGCTAAAATGCATCGCGTTTTGCAAAAAATACCAAAATCGATGTTATGACTAATAAATATAGAACAAAATTTAATATAAATCATTGAGTTATTTTTTTGGCAGGATGGAATGATTTCTGCTTTATTAATATAAATAAATACATTAAGGCATAGCTATGAAGATAGTATGTATTGGTGGGGGTCACGGATTAGCGCAAGTATTAAGTGCGATAAAACCCTTATGTAGCCACCTAACAGCGATTGTAGCGACTACTGATAATGGTGGTAGCACTGGACGCATTAGAGAGGAGCAAAATTGTATCGCTTTAGGTGATATAAGGCGCTGCTGTGTTCAACTTGCCGGTGAAGGTACCCAAGCCCAGGCTATGTATGAACATAGGTTTACTCATGGTGATATGGCGGGTCATTGCTTAGGAAATTTAACACTGCTGGGGTTAATCCAGCAAACACAGTCTCCCACTGAAGCTATTGCTGCTTTTAACCATTTGCTTGGTAACAAAGAGACTGTGTTGCCTATGTCTGATTTACCCACAGATTTAGTAGCCGAGCTAAACAATGGTGAAAAAATATTTGGTGAATGCGCGATTGATGCCTTAAACGAGCTACCAAGCACCGTTTACTTATCAAAAGCAGTGCCGCCAGCAACAGGTACTATTGAGGCTATTTTAGATGCCGATTTAATAATCATTGGCCCAGGTAGTATTATTACTAGCGTAATGCCTGCTTTTTTAATTACAGAAATCACTGAAGCAATAAAAAAAACCTCTGCGTGTAGAGTATTTATTGAAAACACAGCGCAAGAAAGCAGCGTGATGCAACATACAAAAATTGCCGGCATTGACTGGTTACAAAAGAAGCTCGCCACTAAAGTATACGATTTAAGTATTTCTCCTTCTGCCATTATTGAAATTTTACAACAGGGAGAGAAGTGTAAGGAAACAGGCAAGCATTTACATAATATTAATGAACTAAAAAATGTATTTTCAGAGTTATTAAAAAGCTCTTTTAATACTGAAAAACACGCTTAATGATTTTGGGTAAGTTCTCTCATATGTTCGAAGGTTTTTTTACTTTGTGCATCAGCTAACTTTAAGAGGGTTACAACCTCGGTGTCTAAGCCATTGACCTTAACTTGCTGCTCAATAAGCTGGCACGTTTGCGCTAATCTTGTTGCACCAAAACTATAACCGCTACTTTTTAAGCTATGAGCGCACAGTTCAATTTCTGCGGCATCGGTTGAGGAAAGCATTTGCGCCACTAACTTTTTAGACTCATCAACAAAAACGTTTATCAGTTCAATGGCCATACTATCACCAACATCATACTTTAGTTGTTCTATTACAGATGTATCTATCATAATTTTCTTTTGGAGCTCATTGTGAATAATCAGATTATATTGTTTGTAGACTCTTCAATGATTGGTGGTATTGAAACTCATATTATAGAGTTATACAAGCTGCTTCACAGAAATCAGGTTAGTTGTTCAATTTTATTTTATAAAAATCATGGGAATAATGAGTTTTACGAGTTACTTGATAAGCAAAGCATACCGTATAATTTTCTGCAAGGTACACTCATTAGTTTAATCAAACGGTTTCGCAGTTATGATCGCAATACAGTTATTCATACCCATGGTTACAAAGCCGGTATTTTGGGGCGTTTAGTATGTAAGATCACGAATAATCATTGTGTTAGTACCTATCACGCGGGGGAAACTGGCAAAGGAAAGATGTGGCTTTATAACAGACTAGATTTATGGCTTAGTCGATTATCAACCAACTTTGCAGTGTCTGAAAAAATAATTAAAACAATAACAAATGCTCAATTACTAGAAAACTTCATAGCAATAACCGAACCTCCCAGCACTGATTTTGCACAACCGTTACTTAGAATCGGGTTTGTTGGGCGCTTATCTTATGAAAAAGGCCCTGATATATTTTATGAGTTAGCTGAAAGTATGCAGACTAATAAACAGGTGCAGTTTCACCTTTTTGGTGATGGCCCGATGCGTGATCGTATTCCACAGCTAAACAACCTTAATTACCATGGCTTAACAGCCCGAGACGATATTTGGCAGCATTTAGATGCCCTACTTATTTGCTCAAGAGAAGAAGGCCTGCCTATGACGCTTCTAGAAAGTATGGCGCATTATAAAATAGTTATTAGCAGCCCTGTGGGTGCTATTCCTAGCATTATAAACAATGGGGTTAATGGCTTTTTAATGAAATCAGCAAATACACTAGAGTGCCAACAATCGATAGAATCATTACTTGCCTTATCTACAACGCAAAAAAGCGAAATGGCACACTCAGCATACACTATGCTTGAGGAGCGTTTTTCAGGTAGAAAACAATTTAACTTGCTGCAAAATGCTTATACAGCAAAAACATTATTATAAATTTTCTTCCCACCCTTTAATTTTTCGGTACAGGGTTGAAGGGCTTACATCTAAAAGAGCGGCAGCTTTGGGAATATTAGTTGCGCATATTTTTATGACCCGCTCTATATATTCTTTTTCGGCGATCCACAAAGCCTTAACCTCACTTTCAACCTGCGGTAACTCTTCAAACTCTTGAACTGGTAACGATGTATGTTGCTCTTTAACCAGCCCCTCGTTACCTGACTCTTTTTGCGGGCTTTGTGGCAATGCTGGTAGCATAGATACATCAATCCACTCTTGTGGGTTAAGCACTAAAATATTACGGATCACATTTTCCAGCTGCCTAACATTACCAGGCCAATCGTATTGTGCTAAAAAGTGCTTCACATCATCGGTTATCCCTTTATAAGGATGTTGCTCTTCCTTGGCTATTTTAATAAATAGCGCTTGCGCTATTTCGATAATATCTCTGCCGCGCTCTCTAAGTGGCGGCAACTCAATAGGAATAACATGTAATCTGTAATACAAATCTTCTCTAAATCGACCTGCCTCAACCTCAGCAAGCGGGTTTCTATTGGTAGCACAAACAAACCTCACATCAACCTTAACTTGTTTTTCGCTACCGACTTGTTGATAAGTACCTGTTTGAATAAAACGAAGTAATTTACTTTGTAAATTAATATCCATTTCACATAACTCATCTAAAAACAATGTCCCCCCATCCGCCTGCCCTGCGGCACCCAATCGGTTTGCAATTGCTCCAGTAAAAGCACCTTTTAAATGGCCAAATATTTCACTTTCAATCAAATCTTTGGGGATAGCAGCACAATTAAGTGCAACAAAGGGCTTGTCGGCACGAGTAGAGGCTTGATGAACTGCCCGTGCACAAAGCTCTTTGCCAGTACCACTTTCACCGGTAATAAAGACTGTGGCTTTACTCGCTGCAGCAGAGCTAATAACTTGATACACCGATTGCATTTGCTTGGAGCTACCAATCAAGTCAAAGTAACGGCCATTTTCATAAATATTTTTATACTTGGTGACCGTTTGTTTTAAATCTTTTATTTTGAGAGTGTTGTTAATAGTTATACGAAAACGTTCTGCCTCTACAGGCTTTTCTAAAAAATCACTAGCGCCTAACTTAATCGCTTGAATCGCCATTTCTTTGGTAGCATGCCCAGTTAATACAACAACTTGCGGAAAGTTATCAGGTTCTAGCTGAGCTAGAATATCTAGCCCGTTCATGTCGGGTAACATGACATCAAGCACTATCAGGTCGGGTTTTATTTTATTAATAATATCAAGAGCGGTTGCCCCATCATTTGCCACCAGTGTGTTTACACCTGTCGGTAAAAGATAAGACTGATACATCATAGCAAGCGACTGGGTGTCTTCTACAATCAGTATTGTTGGTGGCATAATCCCATTCCTTTTAGCGACTCGCTAAGAATTATTTAGAGAAAAAATATTAACTTATGGATATTAAGTTAACTATACATAGTTAATTAAATCAAATTCAATTGATGATTATTAATGAGGCATCATCCACTTCTTTAGAAAGCGCAACCTGAGAATTTTTCCATAACGAGTGTGCAAAATCCTCTGCTGAGGAGCTTTGCATAGGGATGATTTTTTTTAATTCAGTCATTTCGTCTTTATCGGTAAAGCGGTTATCCGTCCAACCATCAGTGTAAAGTATAATGTGTTCAACATTATCGAGCTTGGCTTCATATAAAGTATATTGATGATCATTAGACAGCCCAAGCAATGGTCCGGTACCATTTAGCTGAGATAGCTCACCATTTTTACTGATAATAACCGGTGCGGGATGGCCAGCATTGAGCCAATACAACTTATTATTTTCTAAAAAACAAATCATTAAAGTGACTAAGCTTGATTTACATAATTGCTGTTTATAAAGCGCATTATTCAGCGCAACGAGCATTTCTTGATACGCTAACCCGGTCGCTAAAAAGCCACTTATAAAACCTTTTATAGCAAAGCTTTCTTTGAGCGCTTGTAAGCCATGGCCCATCATATCACCGAGTATAAAAGCAGTACCTTCATCATTAATTGGCATAAAAAAGTCACCGCCATTACCCACACTAATAGAGCCAAAAATATGCGCTGTTTTTCCATGCCCTAAAAGCACTTTAGAAGGTGTTAATCCGAATGTACTTTGATAGGACAAGTATGCAAATCGATGAGTTACTCGCTCTATGCTTTGTAATAACTTATTTTTTTTAACTGGTTTTATTAAGTAATCATCAACCCCTAATCGATTAATTTTACTGATCACTTCTTCGCTATCATCGCCAGTTAACATCACCACCGATAACTGAGATTTTAAATTCGATTTATTAAGCTTTTCCAGTAATGGCTCACACGTTCCTTGTTTAAGTTTATGATCAAGTAACAATATACTAGCATCAGAGGTTAAAATAGCTTGCCAACCAGCCTCTATATTTTCGCAGGTGATGACATTAAATTTATCTTTTAGGTAGGCGCTCATTAATGCCAACTGAGTGATGTCATCGTCGACATAAATAATACTCGGTCGCTTATCAATGTTCGTTAAAGGAAAAGAAAAATAGTTTTTACCTGCTCGCGTGTCATAGGTAGCATCAGCAAAGTAATGGCGAATAAGCTCGACCCCCATCCCTCCTTCTACCAACTCATCCGATGCTAATGTCCATGATGAGTTGTTTTGTTTAAATAAATTATAAGGCTTAAGTTCATCTATAAAAGTTAATTGGTAAGTATCATGATTTATTTGGTTAATACGCAACATTATAAGCTGCTCATCGCCCTCATTATGGCGAATTAAGTTAGTTAGGTATTCGGTTGCGACTAAGCCTGCTGCATCCGCTTCATCTCTGGTCACCGATAAAGCGCCCAGTACATGCTTAAGTACTTGGCGTATTTCAGTTAAGGTCGGCCATAATAATTCAAAACGCCGCTCAAATAATATATCCATAAAAGTCTCAGTAATGTTTAAACAACCACTTTTGCTTGTTTATTTTGCTGGTTAAAAAAGCGCACAACCTTGGCCATTTTGAAGAATGTCGTTGGAAGAGCAGTAGCATGCGCTCCCCTAAAGGAGCAAAGCTATGTTGACTTACCAGTAACTTTATATTGCTATGACCCGCTTGCTTAAGTTCTGCAACGCCTTGACATAACGACTCTTCATTATTAATACCTAGCGCAATAGTAACCAAGGTCAGCTCGCTACATAAGCTTAAAGAATGCAGTGGTACATTATTACGATTTAACTTTAATGCTGGCGACATATCCAGCAACACATAATCATATTCTTGCTTTAAACGCAGTACCGCTTCATTTAAAACATGTTTGTTTTTTGCTGAATCAATTGACTCTAAATTGTGAATTGTAAGTACTTCAATACCTTGATAAGGCATAACACTGAGCTGACAGGAAATATCATCAAAACGCCACAACTTAGTCAATGTAGGCAGCTGTTTGTCTAAACGAAACGAACTAATAGGGTTAAGGTCGATAACGAGTACTGACTTATTTTGACTTTTTAAACGTTGAGCAACACTAATACAGGCTGTGGATGAACCTTCGCCACCGTACAAAGAAATAAACGTCACGCACCGTGCTTCATCATCAATCAAGGTGTTACAGATGGTTTCTAGTTCATGGTACTGCCCAGGTATCAAGTTCATAAGCTTATCACCAAGGCAATTATGGTTATAAAGTCGAGGAAGTTATCTTTAAATTGACTAATTAGGTCTTGACCTTTATCGGGCACATATAGCGTATCTCCAGCTCTAAGTACCGGAATATTGGCCGAGTTTGGAGACTTTATAAATTCCTCAAGATTAAACACGCGAGATTGTTCTTTACAGCATGAATGGTTAACAACCACTATTTTGTCAATGAGAGCTGAACTTGACGGCCCTCCAGCTTCAGCAAGCACATCTAAAATAGACATCGTATCATCAAAGTTATATCGACCCGGCTTTTGCACTGCCCCCATAATACGAACAACTCGCTCTTTAGGGGTACGTAACCAATCTTTGTCTTTTTCTGGAATAAATATTGTGTCGCCGGGTGACACATGAGGAAATAACGTTTCATCACCAGTTTCAAAATACATCGCTAAATCAAGTTTGCTCACTCGAGCGCGATTACCATTACGGTGCGTAACTCTAATATTACGAATATCCGCACTACCATTAGGACCATCTGCTGCTGCCAAAATATCAATAAAATGCATATTGTCATTGAACGCATAGCGCCCAGGGGAACCTACTTGCCCCATGATATAAATAGACTTGCTCGATTCTTGACGTATCCATTGCGATTTATTGTCTCCGGGGTCTACTGGTAACTCTTCAACAATAATAGTATCGCCAGCAATTAAACTCGGCAGCGCAATTTCACCGTTAGTAATGGTGTACTTTTCAAGATCAAATCGCTGGGTGACATCGCCATTCCGCAAAATTTTAATATCGTTCACGTTAGCCCCTTTAGTGGGGCCACCAGCATGCGCTAACAAATCAGTAAAGTCCATTTCATCACTCCACTCATAACGACCAGGAGATTGAATAGCGCCTATAATTTTAATCGCTCGTTTTGTCGGAATTTTTAACCAGCTTTTTTCGTTAACATCTGTTTTTTCAGGAACAAATATTACATCACCGGGGTTTAAATCGGGCACTTTAGCGGTGGTTAATCCCTCACTATAACCCTGTAAATCAAAAAGTATGCTCTCTCCAGCAGGGGTTAATATTTTTATTTGCCGTGTTTCTGCAAAGCGCGTTGGGCCCCCTGCATTTGCTAAAATGTCTAAAAAGTTAGTACTGTCGGCAGCCTCATAGGCACCGGGCTTTTGTACCTCACCCATAATATAAACCGTGCGTGATGTGGTATTTACATCATCCACCATAATCGGCACATATATGGTTGATCCCGCTTTTAGTAGCGGCATGTTGCTATCTGTAGGTTTATCTAAATATGCTTTTAAATCAAAAATAACAGGAGCTTTATCAACAATCACTCTAATTTTAGTTACATCCGCATAGCGAGTAACCCCTTCCGCACGCATCAGCGCATCTAGAAGCGTCATATTTTCTTTAAACGAAAAACTACCAGGGTTATGCACTTCGCCAAGCATAGTAATGGCACTGTTGTCGCTTGCATCCCCTGTAGCACTAAGCGTTTGTGCATCAAAATCAATTTGTACGTTACCAAGGAGTGGAGAAACAGGCACAAACACAGTATCTTCACTTTTAAGCTTTGGTAATAAATTTATGTCGCCTGAGTCTAAATATGCTTTGTAATTAAATTCAATTACTTCATCTTTGCGCCTTATTTGTAAGCGATCGAGCTGTGCGCCAGGTCTTAGGCCATTTGCTTTAGCTATCACCATTTGAATATTACCATCATCGGGAATACTCACCTGTGAGGGTGTGATCACATACCCTAAAACATTAATAAATATATCTCTGCTTCTCAGCTCCACATAAAAGTCATCTATTGCAACAAACAACTCTGCAAGAATAGGTTTAAGTTCTGCCTCTATTTGCGCAACCGTTTTATTACCTACCTGAAACTGCCCCACCTCAGGTATATTAATTTGACCTTTTTTGTCGACCTCAAAAGTTGTTTCAAATTCAAGTTCCCCTGGCACATATAAAAACAGCTTATTACCTGCTTGTACTATGGATTCATCGGCTTGCGCTGCAAACGTAGAGTTCGTTATTAAAAAGAAAAAAACGAAGACAGTAAAAATAAATCTCATACATTACTCCTTTTTCTTTTCAATAATTTTAGTCCAATTCATTAGTGACTTTACTTGTTTGCTATTTTCACTTTGCGCGTTAGCATCTAATATAATAGCCTCAACTCGGCGGTCTGAATGGCGTTTTTGCTCACTTTGCTCCGACTCACTAAATGGTTTTAAACTGCCTTGGGTTAAAGTGGTAATGTTATAGGTAGGCACGCCATAAACACCCAGCCAATGCTTAACAGTTTCAGCGCGCTTTAAAGCCAGCTCATAATTACTATTTTTACTGCCTACAGAGTCAGTATGCCCGATAAGCAAAATACTAATACTTTCTAATTGTTTAATTAAATCGGCTGCTTGAGCAACCCGTACGGCATATTTAGGGGTTATTTCAAAGGCATTGAATGCAAATTGGTTATCACTATTTAACAACTCCGCTATTTGCTCTTTTACATTAACTAAAGCGGGTTGTTCATCAGTCGATGCAGCGCAATTAGTCAACTTTCTAACGGTATCAAAGTGATTAGCTAATTGATTAAGGCCATGATAATGAATTAATAAGTCGTGCTCCGCGTCTTCCCACATTTGGGCTGCAATTAAACGTCGGATACGATTTTCATAAATTTGAGCTTTTAATAACTGCGCTGGCATACAGGCATTAATATCTTGCGACTTTAATAATTCAAGCTTAAGTTCTAAGTGCTCAAACTCACTACGAACAATACCCTCAGGTTGATTAAATGTTTCATCAAGCTGCTGATCATCTAATGGATAGTTTTGGTATTTTTCGGCCATACCTCCTTGTCCTTCATCCGGCCAAGAAGCACACCCACCTAAAAATATGAAAATGACAATTGCTATGCGCGCCTTCATAAAACTCTCCCTGGTAACCTCTACACAGCGTCAATAAATGGAATGGTTTTATCCACTCTTAATAAATTCATTAACTTAAACGGTTGTCCTGTGACATTAAGTAAAGATAGCTTATTACTATGTTTTTCAATTCTTTTATATAGGAAAACAATAGCACCTATTCCTGAAGAGTCGATAAATTCGGTTTTAGAAAAGTCTAAAACAACAAAATTCGAGTCTTGCTCAACGAGCAGCTCAAACTGATCTTTTAGCTCATCGACAGCAAAGCCTGAAAAGTCATCAGGAATGGTAATAACGGTTTGATCGGTTTTGTTGGCTACATTTTTCATTTTAATTACCTATTAAAAGTATGAACTCAAATAGACAGTTACAAGAAGAATGCCAAACTTAAACCACTGAAATATATTAACTTTAATGGTTTGTTAATTGATTTTTGAAATAGAAGTGCATAATGCAATTGCTTTTTGGGTGTGCAATTGCATTATGCGAAGCGGGTTATTGGCCTTTACCAGTAAAAATAACAACCAATGTTTTAAATAAAATAGTCAATTCCATATAACACCAGCTACGAGCTGATGAGGTGCTCAACATATAGGCGTAATCCCAGCCAATTTTATTGCGTGCATCATCAATAGTTTCATCATAACCATTCATCACTTGTGCTAACCCAGATATGCCTGGTTTTATGCCATAGGTACGCTGACAAAAATACGGAATATCTTTTTCAAGTTTTGAATAAAAAACAGGTCGTTCAGGACGTGGCCCTATCAGCGACATATCGCCTATGAGTACATTCCATAATTGTGGTAATTCATCTAATCTTGTTTTGCGAATAAACCGCCCTACCGAGGTAATACGCGGATCATCTTTACTTGCCCACACCGCTCCACTTTTAACCTCAGCATCAACCACCATAGAGCGAAATTTTAATACGTTAAAAAGTGCCACAAAGTCATCATCACTCTGCCCTACTCGTAACTGTTTAAACAACACTGGTCCTTTAGAGCTGAACTTAATCACCAATGCAACCATGATCATTACAGGAGACAGAATAATTAGGCCAATAGTGGAGCCTAAAATATCAATGCCGCGCTTTACTGCTCTAATCACAAGATTATTAGACTGCTTAGTTTGGTGAACGCGCTGCCAATGCTCACTATATTCACCGCGTTCAAATTTAATAATCCCCCAAAAAGCACACAAGTATGCCGCTACAATATAGTTAATACTGTCGATCACCGGCCATTTAGTCTTTATGCTCAAAAGCTGTTTTAATGCACCCAGTCCATGTACAACGGCTAATGTAATACAGGCTACTTTGGCTAAAAACACGTTAGAAAAAACCGCCAGAGAAATTAGTAATCCATAAATCAGTACCAGTATAATGGGCATAATGCCACGTAATACCTTGTGCGAAATATAATTAAAGCTTACCCAGCCTAATTTTGGATTAAATAGCTCAGACAGCATTTTAATTTGTTGCCAATTGCCAGCACCTAACCTTACTCTTCTTGCGTAATCATGGCTTTGTTTATCGCATTCACGTTCAACAATGTTGATCTCGCTATTTACTAGCGCTTTACCACCTTTATTAAGTGCTTTCATCGACAAAATAAAATCATCGTTTATAGTGCTCGCATCTAATAACTGGGCATATTCGGCGCGTATAGCAAACATGGCACCAGGTACGCCAATAACAGCGCCTAATGATGACTCCATACTTTTTACTTTATTTTGATATTGCCAATACTGTTGCTGCTCTTTGGTGGCTAAGTCATCTAATATATAAACCCCAGTGATCACATTGACCTGAGGGTCTTTAAAATCAGTATCAATTTTATTTAGTACATCAACGCTCAGTAACGCACTAACATCGGTGAACAGCAATACATCGTAATTAGGCTTGGTTAGTTTTATTAACTCATTAACACCAAACGACTTGCCTTTATTGACCTTATTAAAATGCAAATGGCACACTACATTTTGCTTTGCAAGATGCGATTGAGCAATCATCGCCTCGTCATAGGTTTTGTCTGTACAGCCATCAAGGTAAATATGAATAGCATACTGCTCTGTGCTGTATAACATAGAGCCCAGGTTATAGAGCTTTTCACGAATATGTTCTTGCTCGTTGTAGGCGCACATTAAAATACCAAAGCGCGTGGTTGGCGGGGTAGCGCTTGATTCGACGTTTGCTTCATCGTTACTAAAAAGCTTTAATAACAATAAGTAACCAACATGATGGTACAGTACCAACACTATCAAAATCGCCAATGTAATCAGTAAAAAAGTCATTGTAATCCCCTTATGAAGCTAAGCCATTATAAAAATGGTCATAGGCTTCGCTCATTGTGTTTGCATCCGCAATTGAGAGAATATACTCTCGAATGCATTGCCCGTGCTTCATTTCCAATGCTTTCAATAGGGCAAGTTTTAAGCCAAAAGAATCATTAGGCTTTACTAAAATACCCTGCTCATTACTGACCACTTCGCTAATGCCACCGACATCAGTTGCCACTATTACTTTGCCACATGCCATCGACTCTAAAATAGATAGAGGTAAGCCCTCTCGTTGCGAGTACAAGCACATCACATTAATGGCAGAATAAAATAATTCCATATGCTGCACATTTCCTAAAAAATGTACTCGCTCTACCACACCTAGTGACACTGCAGCACTCATCAATGAAAAACGTAAACTGCCATTCCCAGCAAATACGAGTTCAATCTCTTTGGGTAGCGCGGGCAGTAATTTAATTAAATCTAAATGACCCTTACCTGGCTCTAAACGCGCAGAACAGCCAATAAGTTTTTTGTCGTGCGGTAAGTTAAGCTTAATCCGTGCATTAGCGTCATCTGTATCTATAAACTGCTGAAAATCAATGCCGTTAAGAATAGTACTATCAGCTTTAATAGCAGTTTCGTTATAAAACTCATTAGCGACCACGTTTGCATCAGCCACCCAATGGATTTTAGTTAGCTTATTCAATACCTTTGTGATCACTCGCTGTTTAAAATTTTTTAAATACCACGCATCATGAATTGTCGATACGTGTTTAACACTCGGGTTAACTAAACAGGTGAGGCTAGCGTAAAGCATTGGGCCAATGTGATGGCTATGAATCACTGTAATATTATGTTTTTTAATTATTTCACTAAGCTTTTTAATTACACTTAGTTCAAATCTAGGGGCTTTGTTTAAGCTTATAAGTTTTTGCTCAAAGGCTGACAGTGCTGGCCATTCATTTACTGCATCCCGTTCAGTCCCTTCCAAAGAAACAATAATACTGGTGTCTGCAAATCGACTTTTTTGCATTAAAGTCACGGCCATTTTTTCCAGCCCACCTATTTTAAAGTGTTGAACTAAATGTAAAACGTTCATGTTAATTTCCCTCACTAAGGAAGTGCATTGATGGACTAACCCCAGCATGTAACGTGCTGTGACCAACAATGGGTAAAATGGTAACCACGTCTAGTGACGATAGTTTTTCAATGGTTTGAATATCTTTTAAATGACTGTCGAATAAGGTAGCAACAAACACACAGGTGACACTGGTAAATATGCCTAAAACAATACCCATAATAATTGCCACCACGAGTGAAGTATTAATTGGTTGAGTGGGACTATAAGCTCGCTCAATGGTTTTAACTTTGTCAGGGCCTTCATACTTAACCAGCTTGCCTGTCACTTTTGCCATTTCGTAACGCCCTAACATGTCTTTATATAATGACTGTTTAACATCGTAGTCACGCTCGAGCTTTCTAAGTTGTTTTTCTATATCACTGGTTACTAATAAGCGATCACTTACTGAATTGACTTGTTTTTCTAACATGTCGTATTCTTGCTGATGCTGCAGAACATTATTTTTAGCTTCTTCTAGAGCGAGTATTTGTGACACCAACACATTACTTTCATTGTCATTTCCACTGGGTAAGGTATTAGCCATTTGCCAAAGCTGATCAATATTAGTGGCATCAAGGCCTTTACCACTTTCAATTAACGCTTGTTGCCGCGCTTTAATACTGAGTAGTTCGCGCTTTTTTGAAACCACTTTGCTGTGTTTATCGGTATAGCGGGTTTTTAAAAAACTGAGCTCTGATTCTGCAGTAATTATTTTCTCTTCTATACGACCGAGAATCGGGTTTGCTTGACCCATTTTTGTAGTAAGTGCCTCAAGCTTGGCATTAGCGCCTGAGAGCACAATGGACTTTTGTTGTTGATCACTTAATAACTTATCGAAAGTTTGCCTATTACTGTGTAAAACAGCGGGTAAGGTATTACTGTTTTTTGCTTTAAAGCTTGCCAATGAAGCCTCAGAAATCTCCAACTCTTCTCTTAAACTTACCAGTTGCTGATAAAAAAATTGCTCAGAGGTATCCAGTGATGCTTTCGTTGGGGCTAATAAACTTTCTATAAATTTCTCTACCACTTTTTCTAGCACCGCCTTCATTTGGGTTTGGTCATGCCAAATAAAGTTAACCCGAACTAGCTCGTCTCCCACCAATGATAAGGAAAGCGCCTGTGAAAGCTCTTGATGTATTTTTTCTATTTTGGCGGGGGATGCATCCTTTGGTACTAAATTGGTTTCTTTTGCCACGGCAATCAGAACTTTGCGGCTGATCACTAAGGTGCGCAAAGCTGCCATCCTATTTGATAAATCAAACGAGAACGACAAATCATCTAAATAGGGATTAAGCAGCGCCGATTCTTCTATAAGAATAGTGGCGTGGTTTGTATATTGTTTTTGTGACGTTGCCGCGAGTACAATCACTACTACGGGTACAATCAGCAACGGCAAAACAAATAACTTTGCCCTGGTGTAAACAGCGTACAAAGCTAAATAAAGTAATCTTTTTATTTGCTCTCTAACTAACATATTCGCTACCCATTGATTTGCATATTGCTATGCGAAACTTTGCGGCTATTTGCAAAATAAAAATTTACAGCGTAAATAGCCTTCTTTAATGGAGTAGTTGCACAGGGCGCGCCAATATTATAGTTATGGTTTAATCGGAGGGATTTAATATTTGTAGATCGTTGATCACAGTGAGAGCTTTTACCGGCCAGCTATGCTCTTTCGCTATGTTTTTTTGGACTGCATGCAATAAACTTAATTTTGCTTGACTGAGTGACAACGCCTGATCAATTTTTTCAATAAAGTTATTCTGTGACTGAGCGATAAAAATTTGCGAGTGATAATGATTCACTGCCGCGAA
This sequence comes from Pseudoalteromonas sp. S1610, assembly GCF_005887465.1. Classification (GTDB taxonomy): domain Bacteria; phylum Pseudomonadota; class Gammaproteobacteria; order Enterobacterales; family Alteromonadaceae; genus Pseudoalteromonas; species Pseudoalteromonas undina. The sequence goes on from NZ_PNDI01000045.1 coordinate 19,249, forward strand.
ATCGGTTGCGACTATCGGTTTGCCTACCGCTAAATATTCTTTTAATTTAAGCGGGTCGCAAGCCCTAATTTGCTCATTATCGACAAATGGTAAAATAGATACATCCCAATGAGCCGAGAAAGATACCAACCGTTTATGCTCAACCGCACTAATATGCGTTACATTTTTAAACTGCAACAACCCTGAAATGGGAGTGGTAATATCGCCAACTAATACCAATTGATATTGCGGCCTAGCAGTGGCCAACGCCATTAACAAAGGGATATCTAGCCAGGCATTGATACTGCCATAAAAGCCAATAATGGGGGTTTTAATAGCGCTGATTTCTGCGGCTTTGTCGACATTACTCGTAAATAAATCAAAACTCACACCATGTGTTAGTAACTTAGTTTTTTCAGCAGGCATTTTAGTTTTTAATAACTCGCTGATCACATAAATAAGATCTGCGTTTTTAATCAGCTGCTGCTCAAAAGGCGCAATCAGCACAGGATCAACCCCAGCCAGCGCACTAAAATCGTCACCACAATAATAAATTAACGAGTCGGCAGCTCTTTTATCAAACAGATAGCATGCCGTTGGCACACTTAACCAATATACAATAGGTTCACTGGTTTTATGAGCACCAATATGGCGAGAGAAAACCCAACGGTTATAACAGCGCACTAAGCGATTATCATGCCATGGTAAAATAGGCAGTTTATATACCGTCATATTTTTAGGCGTGGCTATTTTACTATTATTAGAGGGTTGAAATAGCTGCTTAAATTTATTAAAAATACGTTTTATATCGTGCAGCTTTACGCTAGGTTTACGCATTCCTACAGAATTAACCCAATTCACTTGCTGTCTTTTTGCAAGCTCTGAAAATAAATGCTGAGTACTACTAGGGTGGCTCCCCCAATCTTCTGCAAAAACAATAAATTTCATTCGTTCACTCCACTATATTTTTAACTACTCTAGCCGGATTACCTGCCGCAATAGTAAAATCGGGAATATCTTTGGTTACCACACTGCCCGCCCCTATAATGGCTCCTTTACCTATGGTTACTCCAGCAAGTACCGTAACACCGGTCCCAATCCATGCGCCACGCTTAATAATAATATCGCCAATTTGACTCTCGTCATCACTTTGGCCGTTCGCACGACGTTCACAATCAATTGGGTGACCAGGAAAGCCTGCTAAAAAAACACGTCCCGCAAGTCTTACATCATCTTCAAGTACAATTTTTCGTCCTACCGAAAACGCATTTTGCCAGCCAATATCAACATTATTACCAATACTTAATAGAGGCTCACGCTCATTACTTACACGGCCACACAAAGTGCTGATCCCCGAGATCCTGACATCGTTTTTACATTCAACCCTTAATTTACCAATTATCTGAGGCATACCCGAATATAAATATAAACGTTTTTTACTGCCTTGAATTTGGCTTTTAAATAATGGGGTGTAATAAAATATTCTCAGCAGTTCATGAACAAACTGCTTTATAAAGTGGTGCAGATGATAAAGCCCACTGTGTAGTAGAGGAATAACGGGTAGCTGTGGATTACGCAGCGACTTTGCAAATTTAAACAAACGTTTTGCCGAGGGGCTGTTACTATTTTTTAGCCAATACTTTAGTTGGGTCACCATAAGACGAATCCTTATTACTATCGATAGTCAGCTTTTCTAGGGCAATGGTCAGCGACAAAATGATGTACAAAGGCCACGTAAAAGCTTGAGTTAAAAACGTACCTGCAACCATAAAACCAATTAAACCGGCTTTTAGCGCATTAGCATTCACTGTCACTTCAGGATTAAAGTTAAGCTTATTAATGCAAAATACTCGAGACAAGCTGCGATAAATACTGGCGATAACCAGTAAAAAAATACATATACCAACAAAGCCTGTTTCACCAAGCACCTGAAACCACGTACTATGCACTGCATGATTCTTGCCATCCCAGTGCGGGCTATAAAAGTAATAGTTTACGAAGAAGTTATTTACCCCAACTCCTGTTAGCGGGTTAGCAAGCGCCATGTTTATTGCAGCTTGCCAAGCATATATTCGACCCATAGCAGACTCGTCAACTCCACTTTCAGCAGCACCACCACTTTGCCTATCTGAAATCCCCGCAAAGACCATCATGGCAAGCATGGCAACTGCCCCACATGCAGCCACAACCACTGGATTTTTTACCTTTTGATATAAAAAGAAACTCAAAATAGCAGCAATACCTAATAGGCCGCCTCGGCTTTGCGTAGCTATCACTCCTGAAATAGCCAAAATTAAACCAACGCCTGCAAATAATCGTCGATATGGATTGTTGTATGTATTAAATAATTCAGCAGCTAAAAAAGACACAGGAAACATCAGCACTAAAGATAAATCATTAGGATCGCCCAGTTGTGAACGATATTCTCGAGAAATAGTGACTCGGGTGCCCTCAACTAGCCCCACACCATTAATTTTGTTATTCAGTGCCACCAGCGCAATGGCCACACCAGAAATCATAATTCCTAGTCTTACGTAACTAAAGTGAGAAAATCGCGTTAACCACCAGCTGATCACAAACACCATAATAAAAACTTTAACCAACACTCCAGACCAATACTCAATAGCAACGCCACGGTTTGAAGCCGAAAACACACACACGGTAAGCCACACAAACCAAATGACAAAAATAAGATGAGCTGAGCTCCAATGCGGTTTTAATGTTTTGGAAATAAATAAATGCCAGAAAATGGCCAGTAAAGAGGCTAGCGCTAAGAGTTTAGGGATTTTAAGCGGCATTAAAAATACAAATGCCTCATGAATCCTAAAATAACTAAATAAAATAAATAAGATAATAAACACAGTACTAATACGCACGGCTAATACGCCAGCAAATGGCAGTAACAATAAAGCAAAAGCAGCTATGGGCCCAAATAACGAATATAAGCTTAAAATAAGCGCCGTTATCACTAAGCCATTTATTAATAAGTAATGCTCTTTATACCAGTTAACCATGCGCCTTCCTTGCTAAAAGCCGTTGCAATATTCCCGTGATGTGGTGTTTATACTTTTTAAATAACACCGCAAACAAACATATCAACACAGCAACCTGTCCTACAATGTAGTAAGACACTTGCGTCACACTTAACGAAAACACAAGAATAAAGCACAGCCAGCTAGGGAGCAGACTGTGTACTTTAAATGCTAAATGCTCTAGCTTTTGACTAATAGCTACAAACAGTAGCGTTTTTAAAATTTGCGCCAACGCAAGTGATACAACCGCACCTAATATTCCCCATTTTGGCACTAAAAAACTTAATGCAATTAATACGCTTGTAGCACTAACTGCATTAATAATAGTCACAAACAAACCGTTATAGTGAATATAACAACCAATATTAAGTAAATCGCTATGGTGCCTCAGCACAACAATGAGTATTAAACTGGGTAATAGCCACGTATTAAGTAAATAACCTTGTGGTAAAACGAGAGTGAATAAGTGCGGGGCTACAAGTAGCATGATGCTGCAAAGGGCAATCGCAATTTCGAGGCTTAATTCACATAAAAACACATAGTGACTGCGACTTGCGGTTAACTCGTCAAAACGGCGTGAAAACCACCACATTCTGATTGGCTCAAATGTGAACGAGGTCATGACTGCAAATTGCAGAGCGACATAATATTGAGCGAGCTTTTCTTTGCCCACACTGGCTGCAATATACCAGTTTTCTGCGCCATTATTAGCGTACACAAAGAGCGAAGAGATAATAATGCTTAACAAAAACAGCGTATTCTTAGGCGTAATATTCCATGCGATACATTTAAAACTAATATTAATCGTGCGTGCTATTTGCCACAGTGACAATATCAGTACAATAAAACTCGCTACCACACCAGAGAGCATAACGCCGGTTACACCAAAGCCTAGATATAGCAAGACGATGGTGAGTAGAGTTTGCCCGACCCCTTGTAAAACAGCTAAATAGCAAAACTGCTTAGCCATTTCGTAATATCTAAAAAAGCAAAATACAATCGACAATACCGACGAAAATGCCAAGTTAACGGCTAATAGTTGCAGATCTATATGGTTAACAGAGATAGGTAATAAATTCAGCAATAGGTCAGCAAACAATACAACAGCAATTACAAATGCAGTGCTTAACATACTACATAAAATCAACGCATCCCTAAATAAAGCCTGCTTACAAACAACGCTTTTCATTTGCTGTTTAAAAAGCAGTTCAGGTAGCCCTAGGCATAACAACAAAGACATTACGGCTGAAATAGAGACTAAAAAATTAAGTTCACCAAACTGTGACGGGCTTAAAAGACGAGTTGAGATAGGGAGTAAAGCAAAGCCAAGCCCTTTGAGCAATAATGTTGATAATCCAAAATAGGCTATTTGCTTCAGTCCGTTCATCTTCATTCCTTAAGAGTTTTGCACCCAAGATGACAGCTTTTTAGCTTGTGAGCTGGCATTAAATTTATTTGCAACCAACCGCTTAGCATTGATACCTTTGGCATATCGTTCATACGGATTAAGCTCACAAAATTGAGTTAAAATAGTCTCTAATCCAATAATGCTTGAAGGCTCACACTTAAAGCCAACAGAATCATTTACAATTTCTTTTGCCCCCATAAGCTTAGTTGTTAGCACAGGAATACCACTTGCCATAGCCTCTTTGAGAACCACAGGCCCGGTGTCTCTGTCACCATTACTAGATACACAAAATGGCGCAACCAGTGCCGAGTAATTACTGGTATTTTTTGATAACCAAAGAGGCGTACGACGCCCCAAAAAGCGAACATCTTTATCAAGCCCGAGCTCTTCACACAAAAATTTTAAATCATTCATTAATGGGCCTTCGCCAACGATGTCTAAGCATATTGCGTATTTTTTACTTAATTTTTTTATAGCGGGTAAAAGAAACTGCAGTCCTTTTTTCTCAACTAAGCGTCCAATAAATAACAGTTTAACTGACTCATTAAGTCGATTTGGAGTGCAGCTAAATAGGCTTAAATCAACACCGCAATGCAATAGCTCAACTTTTCCTACCTTGTAATTACTTAGCTTTTGAGCCATGTCTTTACACACAGCAACCGAGAAATCACATAACGAAAGTTTAAGCTTTAGGTCGGTATCGTTTACATAAACATCATGACCATGACCGATTGATGAGACACTGATACCCGCAATTTTGCTAGCAACAATCGAATATGCCAGCGGTGCATGCATAAAGTGACAATGTATATGGGAGATACCGTGCCGCTTAATTATTTCTGCGATGTTTAACCCATACCCTAGAAGCGATATGGCTGAGATTGAGGTAAAGCGAAAAGCAATTTTGGTAGCATTAAGTGCTGCTAACGGTTTAAAGGTTGCAAATTTAGCAGCAGCACCAAAAGACTTTTTAATAATAATTACATTTACACTGCTATCAAGGTTGGCACTGGTATTTAAATTTTCAAAGGTAATAACACTTACTTTATGCCCTGCTTTAACAAGTGCATTTATTTCTGTGACCACAAAAGTTTCCGACGGGATATGGAAGCTTGGTACAACAATACCTATATGTTTCATGCTAAATACTCCAAAAGATTCTAATGGTTATTTCGCAAGAACTGTGCCCGGTTAAAAAGCACTGAAAGTGGTAAGATTTAAGTCAATTTGCGAACATATATTGCAAAATGCAAAGCATTAGACAAAAAACACCCCACAAAGCTATAAAAATACTTGGCGCTTAACTTGCGTAGTACTTACCTAGTTAATTAATAGAAGCCAGGGTGCAGCTCATGAATATAGAAATAAGCGTTATTATCCCAAACTACAATTGCAAACAGTATTTAGCAAAGGCACTGAGTAGTGTTATTGCTCAAAAAAATGTCAGTCTAGAAATTATCGTTGTAGACGATGGCTCAACCGATGGCAGTGTTGATTGGTTGAGAAAAGCGCAGAACACATTTCCACAGCTGGTTATTTTAGAACAAGAAAATACCGGTGTAGTTAATGTACGCAACCGCGCTATTGCAGCTTCTAAAGGGGACTATATTGCATTCTTAGATGCCGACGACTATTGGAGTGATGATAAGTTGTATGAGCAATTAGGTTATATGAAAGAAAACCCCGAATGTGTTTTAAGCTTTACTAATTATATGCATGTAAATGAAGATTATGAGCCTATTGTGGATTGCTTTTCTTTTTGGCCTGAGTTTTCAAAATTTGTTGATAAGAAAGATATGGGATATCAAAACTTAAAATCGCCAATAGACTTACTTATTTTTGCCAATGTGATTGGTACCTCTTCGGTTATGGTTAAACGTTCAGCCATTAATTATATCGGCCGATTTGATAACATATTAAACAGCGCAAGTGATTGGGATTGCTGGTTAAAGCTTGCAAGAATTGGTGATGTAGCTTTTTCGCCGCGCGTAGCCATGGATTACTTGATGAGAGCGGGCTCTATTACCGCAAATCGTAAAAACAGGCTCAATGCGATGAAAGAAATTGTTTCACGCTGCAAAAGAGATGCTGGAATGATTGCACAAATAAAAGCACAAGCACGTATATTAGAATGTTACGGTGAATATTATCGAGAAATAGGCGCAAAGTTCAAAGCGTTATCAATTACAACAGCCGCGTTTACGCTATTCCCGCATAAACGTAATTTACGCCATTTATTACATGATTTAAAAACCACATTTACTACTGCACCATAATTACTTTGCTAATACACAACAAGTAGCGTTTAAGCTACTTGTTGTGTATTAGCCTAAAATAAATACTCCATCTAACTTTTTAAGTTTAATGTATAACTTAATATTTTATGATCGCTTCCTTTAAACTCACTCACTTCCAAAGAAGATAAATTAAACTCTTGATTAAAAATACAATGGTCAATTGGCAAGCCCGTCATTAAAGTGTGCTCTATTGCAGTAGGTGCAAAGCTGGTATATGCATTTGCAGCTGCATAACAACTTTGGGCATTAGACCAATTAAAATAGCCAGACCAGGGAACAATATTTAGATCTCCCGCAATAAACCAAGGATCTATCTCTTTTGTACTCGCCTCGTTCATTACTGATAATAATCGATTACGATTATGCCAATGAGTAGCGGTTCTAGGTGAAGGTGGGTGGGCAATAAAAGCGGTAATTGGGTGCTTATCTAATAATAGCTTAAGCTTTATATAACCTAATCGGTCGCCATCTAATTTAACTTGCTGTCTGTGTATAATCGGTAAACGCGAAATAACCACAATCCCGTAAGGGATCCCTTCAACTTCGCGATAACCAAACAAACTGGCTTTATTTAAAAAAGGCGTGAGTAAATGCCGGTTTAAATCGCTAAACTCTTGCAAAACAAGCACATCCCATTGCTGGTTTTGTAAGTTTTTTAGATGCATGTCTACATAGGGATTATTGTAATTTAGATTAATTTGCTTAACTGTTATCGCAGCCTTCGAGGGAGCGACTTCTAATGAATGCAGCGGCACCAGTGAACTTAAATTAATAATACAAATAATCGCAATCACTCCCCCTAGCCATAGTTTTTTTAGCGCAAGCAGTAACAGTGCAAAAAACAACGCAGCAGCTAACAAAGGAAACCGAAAGGATATTAATAAATCAGCGTAATAAAATTGCCACGGATTAAATGCGGCAACAATTAGCATAAATGCAATTACTGTGATGACAGCAATGCTATAACCTCTTCTTGAATTACACCGCCTACTCGAAATAACCTTGAACATGAACGCCCCTTTTTACAATAAAAAAGAATATACCTGAGTATATTCTTTATCTTAACTTTGAGTTTTATCAATTAAGCCGATAAAACTTAACCAGAATTCGACATAATCTGATGTTATCTAATCTCAAACAGTTGGTTTTGTGTTTGAGCATCAAACTGCCAAGTAAAAGCAAGTGGTTGGGTGCTGGTATCGTAAAACCAAATTTCCGCTACTAGCTCTATATCTTGTCTGCTCATCGCAAGGGTAGTTGTGAGTGCCCCTTGCGTTAAAGGGGCTCTAAATAAGCAATTATTGTAATCTGCTCGCTCTGCATTCGATTTTTTCTGACAAATATTCAGATACGCTCTTTCATCACCTCTAGAAAGCGCTACATCAATAGCTAAATTAAATTTTGTTGATAAGTTAAAGTCATTATTGATAACTAAGTTTGCCATTCCTTGGGGCTCAGCTGTTACTGGATCAGCAACTGGTGGAGCTACATTAGTCGGGGCAGGTGCTGCACTTTCATCGCCTCCGCCCCCGCAGGCTGTTAACAGTGATAATGAGCATAAGATGACGGTTAATTTATTCATTACTGTTCTCCTTTAACAACCACACTCGGTGCGTTGTAACTGTTAAACCACTGCGGGGCTTGCTGACCTGACGACTGCGCAAAATTAGCAAAACGATCATAAGCGTTGGTGATGTCTACCCCTTCAAGTGGATGTAGCCACTGCATACCGACTTCAATCGCCCATGGAAGGCCATTTTCAGTTTGAAAAAATAACTCAGAGGCTTGCTGAGTGGCATCATCTGCACCATTAACAGCGAATAAACTACTATCGAAAGCCTCTGTTGGCGCTTGGTTTTTTAGATGAACCTCCCAGCTTCTTGCATTTTTACCAACTAAAAAGTCACCATGATAAAATCCTTCGCTACCAAAAATGAACGGATCGAGTAGTGTACCAGGTGCATTCGCTAGCGCTTTAGCTGCTTTTAATGGAATAGTCATACTAAACGTTACTTTACTGTTTACGTCACAATTGCTTTCGGTTCTAAAGTAATCACAGCCGGCTTGCTTCGTAATATGTTGCCAAGTATCCTGCATGAAAATCAAAATTGCTTGCTCACGGTTTGCTTCTAATGGCGAGTCTAGTTGCAGATCTCCATTGATAGTGTAAATGATATTTTGCTCATCAATTTCACTGCTTAAAATAGTATTGGTTGTGCTAGTAGTAGTTTCTGTAAGTCTTACAGCAAAACCATTGTGATAAGTTGCGCCCACTCCAACAAGTTGACCATCAATTTTATAGCCAACCACATTACTTCCTTCAATCAGCTGCGTAGTACGATAATTTACAACCACATCATTAAAGTCGTAATCGCCTGAAAACGGCCATTTATCTTCATAGGCAAGCGTTACCCAATCGTTTTCACCAGGATAAACAGCGCTAGCAAATGTGGTTATTGGATAATCTTCCACTTCGCCACCTAGCACTCCACCCGTGGCAGTAATTAATGATGCCTCAGAACCATCAGTAACTCGAAAGCGAGCCCATGTTTGCCCTGCTTTAACGTTACTCGGTACGCTAACTAAAATACTATTATCACCTTCGTTAAGCTGATACTTAGTTACCATGCGTTCGGATTCACTAAAGCCACCATTTTGATCCCAGTCAAACCAAGCATATAAAAAGCTATCAGCTGAGGCGTTGACAATGATTTGGCTATCTTGTCCTGCAGCAATCGCGGTAACAAAGCTAACCCCGTCATCAGAGTCATCTATGGGGTTATTGATTAAATCGTCATTCGTATTGATATTTTCGCCATCGACCGTCTCACCCAAGTAAATAAGATTACTGCCAGTACTACTAGGATCAAATAAGTGTCGAGCGCCACTTTGCTCAAGACTCGTGTTATATGGACGAGGAGCATCACCAAAATCAATAGAACTATCGGTAACTGCAACTTCTGCAATAGCGCATCGCGCACCATCATTTTGACTAGATTTAGGTCCTGAGGTAAATACGTTTGCTGTTGGTGTGTAGCCAACTACGGGGCTAATACTTAAATCAACTTTATGTATTTTTCCGCTTTTGTTATTACTAAAGTAAAACTGGCCGTCAATATCAAAGTAAGCGGCACCAAATGCGCCCGTATCATCACCAATATCGAGCTGAGTTATAAATTTAGAGGTATTATTAGCAACGTTAATTTCATGCAAATCACCATTTGATTCAACTGCATAAAGTAAATTACTTTGTGGATGAAAGGCAAAATCATAAATTCCTAAATTCCAGTTGGCACTATTAGGTAAAAGCTGTGCATTAATTTCAGCGGTTAGATCTGAGTTTAAATCGATTTCGTAAAGGCCAAACCGAGGAGTATAAACATAATATGAAGCGCGCTGATTTGCTGCATCGCCTGTTACCTGAATGTCACCTACATAAAAATTAGTATCTGGCAGCCCTGTGATATTTAAGCGAGCCATTTGATAGTTACTGTCTATTTGCACCACACTTTTTGGTGCTTGGCGACTAAAGCCATACAAATACTGATCTTTATAATTAAAGCCAATGGCATTTACGCTTTCATTGTTTGCCTCAGTAGCAAACGTTAAAGTCGCGGCTAACACCGTAGGCTTAGCCGATACTAAATCTATACCGTATAACTGTGCTTTAGCATCTTGCATTAAAAAAGCCTGGCTTGGACAATTCTCAAATGGCTGACTAAAAACGGTGCAAGGCCACAATACACAGCAAACTTTTCCGAGATGGGTTAATTTCATACGTAAGCCCTCTATAGTTACATAGTTGAACTAATGCAGACTTCATTCCAAACTTTAACCTATTGAATTTAAATAATAATAAAAAATTACATCACTTAGATATGCAAGTTGCAACACATGTCTTTGCATTATGCGAGAGTAAAAATCACCTTCACAAACTCTCTGTATCTATGCTCTTAGACACGGGCTATTTGCTCTAAGTATGCAGCAGTTGAGTAAGCTTCATTAAATAAAGTACAATAGTAAAATTAAGGCAGGCCTTTTTAACGGCTGTGCTTGTTCATTTTAGGTAAAAAATCATGGCACACTCTCGCGGAAACTTATTCATTTTATCAGCACCTTCTGGGGCAGGTAAATCTAGCTTAATAAATGCACTACTGAAAAAGCATGCTGATATGAAAGTATCGGTATCGCACACCACTCGCGCACCGCGCCCTGGTGAAAATAATGCAGAACATTACCACTTTGTATCAGTTGATGAGTTTAAAGCGCTGATTGCCAAAGATGATTTTTTTGAATGGGCACAAGTATTTGATAACTATTATGGTACTTCTAAGCAAGCGATTGAAGAGCAACTCGCCGCAGGTATTGATGTATTTTTAGATATTGACTGGCAAGGCGCTCGCCAAGTTCGAGAAATAATGGACGACGTAAAAACTATCTTTATTCTTCCGCCATCAAAACAAGAACTAGAGCAACGTTTAAATAATCGCGGCCAAGACTCTGCTGAAATTATTGCAGGTCGAATGGCGCAAGCTCAATCAGAAACCTCTCATTACAACGAATACGACTATGTTGTAGTGAATGATGATTTTGATACTGCTCTATGCGATTTAGAAACCATAGTAATTGCACAGCGATTAACGCTAAAAGCACAAACAACACGTCATCAAACTTTAATTAATGAGCTGCTCAAGTAATCTAAATTACGATTAATTTTCGGTTCATGCCTTAAAATAGATAAAAATTAACCACTGGCTATTGGCGAAACTTGCTGCGTGCAGTAAACTACGCCTTTGCTTTTAAATTATTTTGGAGTGCTAAGATGGCTCGCGTAACAGTTGAAGATGCAGTAGATGCAATTGGTAATCGTTTTGACTTAATTTTAGTTGCGGCCCGTCGTGCCCGCCAAATTGCTGTTGGTGGTAAAGATCCACTAGTAGATCCTGAGAACGATAAGCCGACAGTTGTTGCTTTACGTGAAATCGAACTTGGTTTAGTTGATAATTCTTCAATGGATGTTATTGACCGTGAAGAACAACAACATCAAGAAGCGGCAGAACTAGCTGCTGTTGCTGCCATTGTTGGTGGCAACCAATAATCAACCGCCCGGTCTGATTTAGCTAACGGCATAGTTTTTCAACTATAGCCGTTGGCAATCCTTTGTTTTCATCGTATATTCGTAACTTATCCTAACTTATTTGCTTCACGAGAACATTGGAGTGTGAATGTATCTTTTTGAAGGTCTTAAAAAGAAAATCTCAAAATACTTGCCAGCAGACGATGTTGAGCTAGTTCAAAAAGCCTACGTGGTAGCCCGAGAGGCTCATGAGGGTCAAACTCGTTCAAGTGGCGAGCCTTACATTACTCACCCCGTTGAAGTCACTCAAATATTAGCAAGCATGCATCTTGACCATGAAACGCTCATGGCAGCACTCATGCATGATGTGATTGAAGATACCGATTTTAGCCAACAAGATTTAGCTGAAATATTTGGTGAAACAGTAGCAGAACTCGTAGAGGGTGTGAGCAAGCTTGATAAATTGAGCTTCAAAGATAAAAAAGAGTTCCAAGCTGAAAACTATCGAAAAATGATTATGGCAATGACCCAAGATATTCGGGTTATTTTAATCAAGCTAGCTGATAGAACACACAACATGCGCACATTAGGCGCACTTCGTCCTGATAAACGCCGCCGTATTGCTCGTGAAACCCTTGAGATTTATGCACCAATTGCTAATCGTTTAGGTATTCATGATATAAAAAATGAGCTAGAAGATTTAGGTTTTCAAGCACTGTACCCTATGCGTCATCGTGCACTTAAATCGGAAGTGGCTAAAGCGCGTGGTAATCGCAAAGAAGTTATTTCAAATATTCAAACTGAAATTGAAGCTCGCCTTGAAGAATCTGGCATAAAAGCGACCGTATCAGGCCGTGAAAAGCATCTATACAGTATTTATAAAAAAATGCTCAACAAAGAGCTGCTGTTTAACGAAGTCATGGATATTTACGCATTTCGTATTGCAGTAGACTCTATGGATACCTGTTATCGCGTACTTGGTGTAGCTCATAACTTATATAAGCCAATTGAAACCCGCTTTAAAGACTATATTGCTGTACCAAAAACTAATGGTTACCAATCATTACATACTTCGTTAGTTGGCCCGCATGGTATTCCTGTAGAAATTCAAATCCGTACTTTAGATATGGATCACATGGCTGATAAAGGTGTCGCAGCTCACTGGATGTATAAAAAGTCGGGTGACAATGCGGGTCATACTGCACAACAGCGCGCACGCCAATGGATGCAAAGCTTATTGGAATTACAACAAAGTGCAGGTTCCTCGTTTGAATTTGTAGAGAATGTAAAAACAGAGCTATTCCCAGAAGAAATTTATGTCTTTACCCCAGATGGTCGGATTATTGAACTTCCTATGGGTGCAACGGCGGTTGATTTTGCTTATGCCGTTCATACTGATGTAGGTAATACTTGTGTCGGTGCACGTGTAAACCGCAAGCCTTATCCTTTAAGTAAAGCCATTGATACAGGGCAAACAATAGAAATTATTACCAGTTCAGGCGCTCACCCTAACGCAACATGGCTTAACTTTATTGTTACTGGCAAAGCACGCTTAGGCGTACGCAACTACCTTAAAAGTCAACAGCATGAAGAAGCGTTATTACTTGGTCGTCGCTTACTTGACTCAGCGCTAGGGGAAAACAAATTTGATAACCTGCCAGCTGAAAATATTACCCGAGTGCTTGAAGAGCATGAGCTTTCCTCTACCTTAGAATTGCTAGTAGAGATTGGCTCAGGTAACTTAATGAGTATGCTGATTGCTAAACGCTTATTACAAAACGACAATGATGATTTAAACGATATCGCAAAGCGTGCCAAGGCAACCATTATTGGTACCGAAGGCATGTTGGTTAATTATTCTAAATGTTGTCGTCCTGTACCTGGAGACGCTATTACTGCCCATGTTAGCCAAGGTAAAGGTTTAACCGTTCATCGCCAAGAGTGTAAAAATATTCGTGGTTGGGAAAATGATCGTTCGAAATACCTAGTCGTAAAATGGGATGATAATCCAGAAAAAGAATATATAGCGGCTTTAAGAGTAGAAATCATTAACCACCAAGGTGCGCTGGCTAAATTAACCAATGTGGTCGCCACTACGCAGGCCAATATTGTAGAAATAGCTACCGATGAAAAAGAAAGTAATTTATACGTGATAGACTTAGGGATCACAGTTAAAAACCGTATTCATGTCGCCAATATTATGCGCCGCATACGTGTTATGCCCGATGTACAAAAAGTCTATCGTAAAAAATAAAATAGGAACATCATGAATAAAGCATTTATATCAACGGATAAAGCACCTGCAGCAATTGGTACATATAGCCAAGCAGTAAAAGTGGGTACAGCTGTTTATTTATCAGGGCAAATACCACTTGTCCCAGAAACAATGGACGTTATTTCTGAAGACTTTAGTGAGCAAACACATCAAGTATTTAAAAATATCAGTGCGGTTTGTGAGGAAGCTGGCGGTTCTATTCAAGACCTAGTAAAAGTTAATATTTACCTTACTGATCTTTCAAACTTTGCCATTGTGAACGAAGTTATGAGCCAATATTTTAAACAGCCTTACCCTGCGCGTGCAGCTATTGGCGTTCGTGCACTCCCTAGAGGTGTACAAGTAGAAATTGACGGCATTATGGAACTTCCTTCAACAAACTAACCTCTATAAGCTATGAGCGCCGCTCATAGCTTTTATCCCATTCTATAGCTACACTTTGATGAATTCTTGACTCAAAACTAAAATTCTAGCACTCTGTAATCACGTTATTTTATTAAACCTTACTTTTGTAGTAGAAAAAGGATAACTTGTGTTTAAGCTTGCTCATAATGGCAATGTATTGCTCGATACGAGTAAATCTGCACCCACCAGTGCTGCTTTTATCATTGAAGCAATTGAACAATCGCCTTACAGCGAGTGTGAAATCGATCATGACGCCATAAATAACTATTTCAGTAGTGCAACACCTGAACGAATCTTAGTCGTTGCAACACGCCACGATGCAACCTTAATCGTTGAAATCAGCGATGATAAAATGCTAGCCACTGGCACGCTCACTCTCGCCAAAGGTGGCGCAACACTCAGTTTTGATGAAGCTAAAAAAGAATTAGTGAAAGCGCATGTTGCTAGAGGTTATAAACAAGCATTTTTAGAGCAGCTTTTACAAAAGCAATTTGAGCTTCCTCCGGGCTCTGTAGTTAGCGGACCACTCGCTAAAGGACGTTTACCTACTGACGGCCAAGATAGTAAATTTAAAGCCATGGTTAAAACCTTAAAAGACCGCCTTAAAGCACCCAAATTAAAAGAAGATGGTAGTGTTGATATGCGTGATTTTGGTAAATTAGCAAGTGTTAAACCGGGTGAATTACTAATCCAGCAGCAACCTGCTACTCCTGGTCAAGAAGGGTTTACCGTGATAGGTGATGTTTTACCAGCCAAACCAGGGCAAGTTCATGCCCTAATTGCAGGTGAGGGTACTGAAATATCAAAAAATAACCCGATGGAATTACTTTCAACTATTGCCGGCGTGCCTGTTGAAATAAATAACGGAATGCGTGTTGACGATATTTTCACTGTTAACGATGTGTCTGTAAAAACAGGCCATATCGACTTTGAAGGTAGTGTAATAGTTAGTAAAAATGTAGAGCCAGGGATGAGGATAAATGCAACAGGTGACATAACCGTTTTTGGTACAGTCGAATCTGGAGAATTAACCGCCGGTGGCGATATACTTGTAAAACAAGGGGTGATTGGCCATCAAAAGCCTGAAGATAAATCACTGTCTTGCAGAATAATTTGCGCAGGTGATGTGCATGCCTCACACTCTCAATATTGCTACATTGAAGCTAACAGCATATTGCTTGACCGCCAAGCCAGCCATAGCTCAATGAAAGCAAAAAATATAATTCAAATTGGTCAATCAGAACTACCTAAAGGAAAGTTATTTGGAGGTGAAATTTTAGATGCCACTAAACTAATTGCCGGAGAAATTGGTAACGAATCAGGGGCTAAAATGGCAATTAATTTAGCCGCTTCAGCTACTCAAATGACCAAAGATATTGATAAATATTTTAGTGAATTAACAGCTGCAAATGAACAGGTTGATAGCTTACAAGCTGCATTAGAAAAAGCAGATTTAATTAAAGATGCTGATAAAAAAAGCGAGCTCATGAATAAGATTGGATCAACTCAGATACATCATAGTCAACAAGCTGAACAACTAGAAAAGCAGATAGCGAGTTTAGAGCAAAAACTAAATACCATGCTCGATGAAGCCATTTTAACCGTAAATACCGTTTTACATTCTGGAGTGGAAATCCATATATTCAACAAGTTACTTAAAACAACTCGCAACTTTCCACCAAGTAATGTTAAGTTAGAAAACAATAAAATAGAAATTGAGTTTAAAACTTAATTATAAGGGGCTGTTAGTAACAGCCCCTTATTCTTTATAGTAAGCCGTCTACACTGTCATAGGTTTGCGCTGGCCACACACCTACCTGCACTTGCCCTATGTGTTGTTTTTGTAATAACAGCATAGCCAAGCGAGACTGACCAATACCACCACCAATTGTTTGAGGAAATTTACTTTCTAACAATGCTTTATGCCAATCAAACTCTAAACGGTCTTCGTCACCGGTAATTCCCAATTGAGCTTGCAAAACTTCAGGGCTCACTCGAATTCCCATAGATGATATTTCGAAAGCATCTTCAAGAATTGGATTCCATACTAAAATATCGCCATTTAATCCCATATACTGATCACATGTTGGTGTTGACCAATCGTCGTAATCTGGCGCTCTCACATCATGAATTTTACCATCACTTAATGCTCCGCCAATACCAATTAAAAACACAGCACCATATTCTTGAGCAATCGCTTTCTCACGCTGCTTAGCGCTAAAGTCAGGGTACATTTCACGCAGTTCTTCACTGTGTACAAAAGTAATTTTAGCTGGCAAAAATACTCTTAAGCCAAAGCTTGCACTAACATATTGTTCAGTGGCTTTAATAGCTTGGTAAATTGTTTCAACCGTTTGCTTGAGAGTAGATAAAGAACGCTGCGTACTTTCACAAATAACTTGCTCCCAATCCCATTGATCAACATAAACAGAATGGATTGGGCTTAGTGAATCTTCATCGGGTCGCAACGCTTTCATTTGCGTATAAATTCCCTCACCTTGTGAAAAGCCATATTCACCCAAGGTTTTACGCTTCCACTTAGCAAGAGAATGCACCACTTCGTAACGGCTATCTGCAATCGCTTTAATATTCACAGCCACGGCGTTCTCGTGCCCACTTAAGTTATCCTGTGTACCGTCGCCTACTTTAGCCAAAATAGGCGCTTGAACTTCAATTAAGCCCAGTTTTTGTTCTAATTGCTGCGAAAAGAACTGCTTAACTTTACTTATTTGCTGCTGCTGCTGCACATAATGTGAACTCATAATAATTGGCCTCATTCCCAGTTATTGTATTTACTACTTAGCGCAAATTACGCTTCAATGAGGTTATCGTAACAATTAAACTATTTAATTCAATATCCCACAATAAAAATAGCCTTACGATATTAAAACCATTAAAAAAGTGGTATAAAAACAACTAATACCATAATTTAAGGCCGCTATATCTATGGAAAATTATCAAATCGATAATCTTGATAAACAGATTCTGCATGCATTAATGGATAATGCGCGTACACCTTATGCTGAATTAGCAAAACGCTTTAGTGTAAGCGCAGGAACAATTCATGTGCGAATCGAAAAAATGAAACATGCAGGGATCATCACAGGTACTCAACTAACCATTAATACAAAGCAATTAGGTTACGATGTGTGTTGTTTTATTGGTATTAATTTGAACAACGCGCGCGATTATCCGCAAACACTTATAAAATTAGAATCATTAGAGGAAGTGGTCGAAGCATATTACACCACTGGTAATTACAGTATTTTTATTAAAGTAATGACCCGCTCTATCGATCATCTACAAGATGTACTAATCAATAAAATACAGGCAATAGAAGCCATTCAATCAACCGAAACCCTGATCTCATTACAAAACCCGATTAGTCGAACAGTGGTGCCTTAAGGTGAAAAATCTCGTATAATTTGCCGAAAAAGAGGACTCCAATGCAGCAAACTCGTTACCAAAGAATCGAAAGTGTACTTTCACGTCGTCAAACCGACCTTACCGTGTGTTTAGAAGACGTACACAAACACCATAACTTATCAGCAATTGTTAGAACGGCTGATGCCGTTGGTTGTCATCATGTGCATGCCGTGTGGCCAGAAAAACAAAAGTGGCTAACCAATAATACCTCAGGTGGTAGTAAAAACTGGTTAGACACACATCTTCACAGAAACATAGATGATGCCGTTGCAAGTATGCGTGCTCATAATCCTGATGTACAAATTTTAGCGACGCATTTAAGTGAAGATGCTGTCGACTTCAGAGAAATTGATTACACTAAACCGACTGCAATTATTGTCGGTCAAGAAAAAACGGGGATCTCTCCACAAGCCTTAGAGTATGCAGATCAAAACATCATTATTCCAATGCAAGGCATGGTGCAGTCGTTAAATGTATCCGTTGCAGCAGCCCTAATTTTATTTGAGGCGCAGCGTCAACGTGATCTAGCTGGTTTATACAATAGAAATATGCTGAGTGAAGAAATTAAGCACCCAATGTACTTTGAAGGCTGCCACCCAATTATTGCAAGGCAATGCAAACAAAAAAACCTACCTTACCCTGCTCTTGATGAAAACGGCGAAATTGTTGCTGATGAACAGTTTTGGCAGGCGTTAAAACATACTTGATGCATATACAGTGTATCAGTACACTTAACTTACTAAATAATAAGAATTGAGCCTACATTGTCTAAACCTAGCTTAAGCCAATACCCAATCACAGAACTTAAAGGCGTTGGTCCTAAAATGGCTGAACGGCTATTAAAGCTAGGTATTAGTACAGTACAGGACATGCTATTTCATTTGCCGCTTAGGTATGAAGACAGAACCCGTATTTATACAATTAGTGAGTTGACCCCTCATAGCCACGTAACTGTTCAAGCAACCATTGAAACCAGTCAAATAACCTTTGGAAAGCGGCGCATGCTGGTTTGCCAAATAAATGATGGTACAGGTAGGTTAACACTACGATTTTTTAATTTTACCGCAGCACAAAAAAATGCATTTAGCACAGGCAAAATAATTCGTTGCTTTGGCGAAATACGTCGCGGACGTATTGGCTTTGAAATGAGTCATCCTGAATACAGTATTAGCGACACTTTTGAACAACAATCAACATCATCAACACTTACGCCAGTCTATTCAACAACCGAGGGGTTAAAGCAGCTCTCTATTAGGGCGTTGAGTGAACAGGCAATAGAATTACTTCAAAAGTATGCAGTAGAAGAGCTACTTCCCCAACAATGGCAACCATCGCAACTACCGTTAAGTGATGCGTTATTATTACTGCATCGCCCTCCTAATGATGTTGATATAAGTGCGCTTGAACAAGGGACTCACCCAGCTCAGCAGCGGCTCGTATTTGAAGAGTTACTGGCTCAAAATCTAAGTTTATTAAAAGTAAGAGAACAGGGACAACAAGTTAAAGCCGTTGAACTTGAGCCCACTAATTCATTAGAAACACAATTTTTAGCACAATTACCCTTTGCGCCAACCAATGCACAAAGCCGTGTGGTATCAGAAATTAAAGCAGATATGCAACACGCCTACCCTATGATGCGACTTGTCCAAGGGGACGTTGGCTCTGGTAAAACACTAGTCGCAGCACTGAGCGCGTTAACTGCGATAGCAAAAGGCTACCAGGTCGCATTAATGGCGCCAACAGAGATATTGTCAGAGCAACACGGAATCAACTTTTCTAGCTGGTTTGAAAGCCTTGGAATAACGGTTGCTTGGTTAGGTGGTAAAACAAAAGGTAAAGAGCGCGTAAGTACACTTGCAATGATCGCCTCAGGTGAAGCGCAAATGATTATCGGTACCCATGCGTTATTTCAAGATGAAGTAAAATTTAACAATCTTGTACTTATCATTATTGATGAACAACACCGCTTTGGAGTTCATCAACGTTTATCATTGCGTGAAAAAGGCCGTTTTGGTGATTGTTATCCACATCAGCTAGTAATGACAGCAACTCCTATACCACGTACGCTGGCGATGACTGCCTATGCAGACTTAGAAACCTCAGTGATTGACGAATTACCACCTGGGCGGACTCCTATCACTACAGTTGCGATTCCTGATACTCGTCGAGATGACATTATTAGTCGCGTAAAACTTGCCTGTAAGGAACAAGGTCGACAGGTTTACTGGGTATGTACACTAATAGACGAGTCTGAAGTACTACAATGCCAAGCAGCGGAAGACAGTGCATTACAGCTAAAAGAAGCATTACCTGAGCTTGCTATTGGCTTAGTCCATGGGCGAATGAAAGCTACGGAAAAGCAAGCCATTATGAGCGACTTTAAAGCGGGTAAAATTCATGTACTTGTGGCAACAACCGTGATCGAAGTTGGGGTTGATGTGCCTAATGCGAGTTTGATTATTATCGAAAACCCTGAGCGCCTAGGTTTAGCACAGCTTCACCAACTACGTGGCCGCGTAGGCCGTGGAGCTACGGCATCTCACTGCGTGCTTTTATACCATGCACCACTTTCACATACCGCTCAGAAACGGTTAGGAGTACTGCGCGATAGTAACGACGGATTTGTTATCGCAGAACGTGATTTAGAAATACGCGGCCCAGGTGAAGTTCTTGGGACCAAACAAACCGGCTTAGCAGAATTTAAAATTGCAGACTTAACAAGAGATAAGCAAACCTTAAATCAAATTAGACCCATAGCACAACAGATGTTGAAGCAATATCCTCAGTATGTAGACCCTCTCATTCAACGCTGGTTAGGCAACAAGTCAAATTACGCACAAGCTTAGTAACTTATTCGCATAAAGCCACATATTAATTTTCCCAACTAGTTATTCCCTATACCACAACTATTTCCCTACACCTTGCTCCTGTGTTTTCACTTTCCTGTAGACGTAAAAAAGCCCGACTCTTTTGAA
>NZ_PNDI01000046.1:0-42291 GCF_005887465.1 Pseudoalteromonas sp. S1610
CCTAGGGGCGATTTACTCTTTGTTGCTCGGTTTTTACTTAGCCCACTAGGTTACAAACCTCGCGCCGTGATTTAATCGCCCCTAGTTTGAACAAATTTTAATCCGCAAAGGTCAACAGACCCCAATATCTTATCTATACTCCTCTTGGCTACACCTTATTTACATAAAAAACATACTATTAAATAAAAGTATATGAGCCTTCAATAAGTATTAAACCTTAGTCTAATAGACTAATAGTTGATTGAGTAAATTGTGTACATATACAACAGTAGCTTAAATATATAAAAACCTTGATTGTTTATTAATAACTCGTATTTACTAACAAATTAAATTAAAGATAATTAAATTCAATCTGTTAGTACTATATAAGTAACACACATTAATGCATATCATAAGCAAACAACATACAACAAGTAGCCTATAAAAGGACGCAACAATGAAATTTACTCCAATTAAAACACTGGCAGCGACTGCTGTACTATGTGCACTTTCTAGCACAGCTTATGCTGCTACAGCTGCAAAAATAGGTGATACAGAATTCACCTATGGTGGATACATTAAACTCGACGCAATGTGGAGTGACTATTCAGCAGGCGCTCCTGCAGGCAGCAGTGTTGGCCGTGACTTTTATGTACCAAGTACATTAACAGTTGGTAGCGATGATAGTTCAGACGCAGTATTTGATATGCACGCTCGTGAGTCACGTTTCAATTTTGGAACTGCTACCTTACTAGATAACGGTAAAACGGTTAAAACTAAAATAGAACTAGACTTTTTAGCGTCTGCCCCAGGTGGCAACGAGCGTGTGTCTAATTCATATTCTCCGCGTATTCGCCATGCATTTATTTCATACGATGGTTGGTTATTTGGTCAAACATGGTCAAACTTTCAAAACGTTGGTGCATTACCAGAAGCGCTTGATTTTGTTGGCCCAGCAGAAGGCACAGTGTTCGTTCGTCAATCTCAAATTAAATACACTACAGGTGCATGGTCTTTCTCTTTAGAAAATCCAGAAAGCACAATTACTACAGCAGGTGGTGGTATGGCAGTGACTGATGATGCCTCATTACCTGACTTTACCGCACGCTATACTCACAAAGCGGATTGGGGTAACTTTGTAGTAGCAGCCCTTGCTCGTCAACTGACCTACAAAGTAGGTGGTGTTGATGCCGATGAAACCTCATTTGGTGTTAGTGCATCGGGTATGGTGAAACTTGGTGAAGACAATCTAAAATTTATGCTTACCCAAGGTAAAGGACTAGGTCGTTATGTTGGTCTAAACGTAGCTCGTGGTGCGGTTCTCAATGGTGATGACCTAGATGCGATTGATTCAACATCAGGTTTTATTGCATATCAACATAAGTGGAATAGCCAGTGGCGCTCTACTTTCCTATATTCGTTCTTATCTGCTGATAACGATGAAAACCTACTTGCAATGTATGGCGATCCTACAGAATCAAGCCAAAGCTACAGTGCAAATATTTTATACTCACCGGTTAAACGTCTAACCTTTGGTGCGGAATTTAAACATGCAGAACGAGAGCTTGAAAGTGGCGTAGATGGCGACCTAGATCGTTTACAATTTTCTGTAAAGTATGCGTTTTAATTTCCTAACCAATTAAAATACTGATTTACTTCCTGAGCGGCTTCGGCCGCTTTTTTTGTTTTTAACCAGAGCTCAAGTTAACCAAATCCATGCGCTTTACTTAAAAAATGTCAAAGACGTGTAAAATACCGCGCAAACGTAATTGCAAATCAATCTCATTTAGATTAAATTACCAACCAAATTTAATCTTATGGGAAACAAGATGCTGCACAAACATAAAAACTCTGCATTTAAACTAAGTCTACTTACTTCACTGGTTTTATCTGGATATGCTGTTGCAAACGACACGCAAGACAACCTGCCTCTAGAAAAAATAGCCGTTTATGGGCAACATCATAAAAACTATATCACCGAAGAAGCACAGTCTGCGACTAAGCTAGGTCTAACAATTAAAGAGACCCCACAGTCTATTTCTGTTGTTTCACGCGCGCTGATGGATGATTTTTCACTTGATGATATTAACGCAGTATTAGAAAGCACACCTGGCGTAACAGTAGAGCAAATAGAAACTGACCGTACTTACTTTAAAGCGCGTGGTTTTGAAATAACTAACTTTTTAATTGATGGCTTAGGGACACCGCAAAATTCCGGTTCAATTCAAGGTACACTAGACACTGCAATTTATGATCGCGTTGAAATTGTACGTGGTGCCAATGGCATGATGACCGGTGCAGGTAACCCATCTGCGACTATTAATATGGTGCTAAAAAAGCCAACCTACACAACGCAAGCTAATGCATCGGCTTCTTATGGTTCGTGGAATAACAAACGTGTAGATATTGATGTTTCCGCACCGATTAACGATGAACACGCTGTTCGTGCTGTATTTACTAAGCAAGATAAAGAGTCGTACCTAGACCGTTACGAAACCGATAAGACCATTGCCTACCTTGCCTATGAGGGTAAGCTAACTGACGATACACTACTAAGCATTAACTATGTAAACCAGCAAAAAGATGCCGATAGCCCTCTATGGGGCGCGTTACCGCTTTATTACACTGATGGTTCACCAACTGATTATGATGAGTCAACTAGTACAGCTGCAGATTGGTCGTATTGGGATAATAGCGCTGAACGTATCTATGTAACACTTGAGCAAAACTTATCAGCGACTTGGGTTGCTAAAGCCCGTTATGCCCATATAAAAAATGAACAAAATTCTGAGTTATTTTATGTATATGGTACCCCAGATAAAGAAACTGGTTTAGGTTTAACCGGCTATGCGAGTCGTTATGATTACAAAGACACCCAAGATTTGTTTGATTTATATGCCAGCGGTAAGTTTGAGCTATTTTCTTTAGAGCACGACTTATCATTCGGCATTAGCCAAGCAAACATGGACTTTAATGACCAATCGCTTTATGACTACAGCACAGGAAATGGTTTCCCTGCGATGCCTGATTTAGCGACTTGGGATGGGATAGCACCAGAAGCAACGCTGGTTGATAAACCTAACGGCAGTGATGTACAAAATACACAAAGATCGGCCTATGTTTCAACTCGTATAAAACTAGCAGAACCATTAAGCATTTTGGCAGGCGTACGCTATACCGATTGGGAAACTAAAGGTACTGCTTATAGTGTAGTGCAAACCCGCGATGACTCAGAGGTTATTCCTTACATTGGTACTGTGTACGATTTTACTGAGTCGTTATCAGCGTATGCTAGCTACACCGAAACGTTTGTGCCACAAAAAGAGTTAGACATTAACGCTGAGCAACTGGCTCCGGTTATTGGTAAAAGTGCTGAAGTTGGTTTAAAAGCACAACTTTTAGATGAGCAAGTATTTGTAACACTGGCCTATTTTGATGCTAAGCAAGATGGACTTGCTGTTGCACTTCCGGGCTCCCTTCCAAGCGATACGCGTTATTACGCTGCAGATGGTATTAACAGTGATGGTTTCGAAATTGAATTAAGCGGTCGCTTAACTGATGATTTAAGTGCCAGCATCAGCTTTAGTAATTTAAGTATTGATGGTGATGAACTCGTTAAAGATTACACCCCAGAAAACCAATTAAAAATGGCAGCCACTTATCAAGTGCCATTTATTGATGGTTTAACCTTAGGTGCTAATTACCGCTGGCAAGATTCTATTAGCCGTGTGCAAGTGAAAGATCCAGCAGGCAACGCATTGGCAACTACAAAACAAGATGCTTATGGCTTATTAGATTTAATGGCCACCTACGAAATTACTCAAAACGTCGGTGTTACCTTTAATGTTAATAACAGTACTGATGAAAAGTACATAAACAGCCTTTATTGGGAGCAAGGTTACTACGGGGCACCCCGTAACTACTCATTGTCAGTTAACTGGCAGCTATAAAGCTAACTAGGCTTTAAGTCACTTTATAACAAACAATAAAAAAGCGCTAACCTAATGGTTAGCGCTTTTTTTAAGCTCGGGTCAAATCAAGCTTTAAAACAAATGGGCTTAAAGGTCGCCTTCATCACCTAATACGTCTTCGCCATCTTCTGGCTCAACCGTTGCTTTTAGCAATAGCATTTCACGTAATTTACCTTCAATTTCATCTGCAATTTCAGGGTTTTCTTTAAGAAACTTAATCGAATTAGACTTACCTTGGCCAACTTTGTTGCCATTGTAACTGTACCAAGCACCCGCTTTTTCAACAATTTTGTGCTTAACACCTAAATCAATCAGCTCACCCTGCTTAGAAATACCTTCGCCATACATAATGATAAATTCAGCTTGTTTGAACGGCGGTGCTACTTTGTTCTTCACAACTTTAACACGCGTTTCATTACCAACAACTTCATCACCTTCTTTTACTGAACCAATACGACGAATATCAATACGTACAGAGGCGTAAAATTTCAGGGCATT
The DNA here is from genome assembly GCF_005887465.1 of Pseudoalteromonas sp. S1610. Classification (GTDB taxonomy): domain Bacteria; phylum Pseudomonadota; class Gammaproteobacteria; order Enterobacterales; family Alteromonadaceae; genus Pseudoalteromonas; species Pseudoalteromonas undina. Next base: position 4,449 of record NZ_PNDI01000046.1, read on the forward strand.
ACCACCAGTTGTTGTTTCAGGATTACCAAACATTACACCAATTTTCATACGGATTTGGTTAATGAAAATACATAGCGTGTTTGAGCGCTTAATGTTACCTGTAAGCTTACGTAGTGCTTGTGACATTAAACGTGCTTGTAGACCCATGTGTGAATCACCCATGTCGCCTTCAATCTCAGCTTTAGGTGTTAATGCAGCAACAGAATCGACAATCACTACATCAACCGCGCTTGAGCGCACTAACATGTCACAAATTTCCAGTGCTTGTTCACCCGTATCTGGTTGAGATACCAGTAACTCATCAATATTAACGCCTAACTTTTGTGCGTAAACTGGATCAAGAGCATGCTCAGCATCAACAAAGGCACACGTTTTACCTTCTTTTTGAGCTTGTGCGATAACTTGTAATGTTAGCGTTGTTTTACCTGATGACTCTGGGCCATATACTTCAACAATACGCCCCATTGGCAAGCCGCCTATGCCTAAAGCAATATCAATACCTAGCGAGCCTGTTGATACAGCGTCAATGTTTAACGCCTTATTGTCACCCAATTTCATGATTGAACCTTTACCAAATTGACGTTCAATTTGTGATAAAGCTGCGTCCAACGCTTTTTGTTTGTTATCGTTCATTTTCTTCTCCAAATCCAGCTAATGCACACAAGTATACTGTATGAAATCACAGTATCAAGCTAATTTTATTATTTTATCTTCTCTATTATAGTTTTTAAAGAAAATACAATGGCTTGCAGCCTAACTTGCGCCCTATCACCATTAAATACTTGTTCAAACGTCCAGTGTTTACCGTTAATTTGTAGCCCAAACCACACTAGCCCTACCGGTTTGTCCTCAGTAGCGCCACCGGGCCCTGCAATCCCTGAAATAGCAATGGCAATGTCAGCACTGGCTGCCTTGCAGGCACCTGCTGCCATCTCAATAACTGTTTGTTCGCTCACTGCGCCAAATTGCTCGAGGGTATCATGCTTCACATTGAGTAATTCATGCTTTGCGTTATTGCTATAAGTAACAAATGCACGACCAATATATGCAGAGCTTCCTGGGGTATCGGTAAGCGAATAACTCACTCCACCACCAGTACATGATTCAGCGGTAGTGATCCATAAGCGTTTATCCGTTAAAATAGCGCCTAATTGCGCAGCAAGTGTCTTAATCTCTTGATGTAATTCCATATTCAGCCTTTGGGTAAATACATGTCGTTTGATCTTTATGCACCGCACACTATAAAACAACAAACCCCTATGATGCAGCAGTATCTAAAAATAAAATCAGAGCATCGCGATATTTTATTGTTTTATCGGATGGGGGATTTTTACGAACTCTTTTTTGATGACGCAAAACGCGCCGCGCAGTTGCTTGATATTTCACAAACACACCGTGGCAAAGCAGGGGGCGATCCTATTCCTATGGCGGGCGTGCCTTATCATGCGGTAGAAAACTACTTAGCCCGCTTAGTACAAATGGGCGAGTCGGTGGCTATTTGTGAACAAGTGGGTGACCCTGCCACCAGCAAAGGCCCTGTTGAACGCAAAGTAGTGCGTATTGTAACCCCAGGTACTATTTCTGACGAAGCCTTACTACAAGAGCGCCAAGACAACTTACTAACCAGTGTTTGGCAAAATAAAAAAGGTCAATACGGTGTTGCGTATCTTGATATCAACTCTGGGCGCTTCAATGTTGTTGAAGTTAGTACCGATGAAGCATTTAGCTCAACCCTACAACGCTTAGCGCCTGCTGAATTACTATATAGTGAACACTTTGAAAACACTCATTTAATTGAACATATTAAGGGAGCGCGTCGTCGCCCTGATTGGGAGTTTGATCTTGATACCGCGCAACACTTACTGTGCGAGCAGTTTGGCACCAAAGATTTAGTCGGTTTTGGCGTCGACAAAGCGCATAGCGCCTTGGTAGCGGCAGGCTGTTTAATGCAATACGTAAAAGATACCCAACGTATTGCATTACCGCACATTCGTGCAATTACCCTTGAGCATAATGAACACGCGGTAATTTTAGATGCGCCAACTCGCAAAAACCTTGAGCTTACCGTTAATCTATCAGGTGGCTTTGAAAATACCCTTGCCCAAGTGCTTGATAAAACAGCCACAGCTATGGGCTCACGATTACTTAAGCGCCGTATTCATACTCCTATTCGTAATAAAGACGAGTTAAATTCTCGTCTAAATGCCATTAGTGCTATTTTAGATGTGCAATTATGCAGTGAGCTGCATGACGCTCTCAGAGATATTGGTGATATAGAACGTGTAATTGCTCGCTTGGCATTACATACCGCTCGCCCACGTGATTTAACACGGCTTCGCAGTGCGCTTCAAGCATTGGCGCCGCTGCATAGCTTATTAAACGATGCCACAGATGCGCGTATTTCGCATATAATTACGCATTCTAAAGAACTTCCTGAGCTACAAGCATTACTTGAGCGTGCAGTGATTGATAACCCACCAGTGTTAATTCGTGATGGCGGTGTTATTGCGCCAGGGTATAACAGCGAACTTGATGAGTGGCGTAATTTAAGCCAAGGTGCCACCGATGTGCTTGAACAGCTAGAGCAGCGCGAACGTGAACGCACGGGTATTAGTACACTTAAAATTGGTTATAACAGAGTGCATGGCTTTTTTATTGAGGTGAGCCGCGCCAACTCGCACTTAGTGCCTGCAGATTATATTCGTCGTCAAACGTTAAAAAATAACGAACGTTATATAATTCCAGAACTTAAAGAACATGAAGATAAAGTCCTCGGCAGCCAATCAAAAGCGCTGGCACTTGAAAAGCAGCTATACGAACAGTTATTTGAATTTATAGCGCCGCATATTGAGCAGCTACAAATAATGGCCTCGGTCATTGCCGATTTAGATGTACTTAACAATTTAGCAGAGCGTGCCCAAACGCTAAATTATGCCAAGCCTGAGCTTTGCGATAACGATAATATCAGCATCAAACAAGGCCGCCACCCTGTGGTTGAGCAAGTAATGAAAGACCCGTTTATTGCCAACCCTGTAGAACTCAATAGCCAACGTAAAATGCTGATAATTACTGGCCCTAACATGGGCGGTAAATCTACCTACATGCGCCAAACAGCACTGATAGTACTCATGGCGCATATTGGCTGTTACGTTCCTGCCGATAGCGCTAAAATTGGTAATATCGATAGAATATTTACCCGCATTGGTGCCAGTGACGACTTAGCATCTGGGCGCTCTACTTTTATGGTTGAAATGACAGAAACTGCGGCAATTTTAAATAATGCCACCGCACAATCATTAGTATTAATGGATGAAATAGGCCGAGGAACCAGTACTTACGATGGTTTATCACTGGCATACGCGACAGCTGATCATCTTGCTTCAAAAATAGCAGCTAAAACTCTGTTCGCAACCCATTACTTTGAACTCACAGAGCTTGCAGAACAAACACCTGGATTGGTTAATGTGCACTTAGATGCCATTGAACACAACGATACCATTGCCTTTATGCACACGGTATTAGATGGTGCCGCAAGTAAAAGTTTTGGTTTGCAAGTGGCAGCTCTGGCTGGCGTACCTAAAGCGGTTATTGCCCAAGCAAAACAAAAGCTAAGCTTGCTTGAAAATCATCAAAGTGTCACAACAGTCACCACAGAGCAACAGGTTTTACCGTTTGATAGTGAACCGCAAATAATTCAGCCTAATGAGCTTGAGCAACAAATGAGCGCAATAGACCCTGATAACCTATCTCCGCGTCAGGCGCATGAACTGCTTTATAAATTAAAAGCACTGCTTTAAACGCAAACAGCCCGACTAAAGAGTCGGGCTGTATTCATTTTTTTGTGTGTTTAGATTAAGCGAACTGTTCAAATAAGCTTTCGGTACTTAATCCTTCTTGCTGCAAGATATCTTTTAACCGACGTAGCGCCTCAACCTGTATTTGGCGAACTCGCTCACGGGTTAACCCAATTTCACGGCCCACATCTTCAAGTGTTGAAGGCTCATAACCGAGTAAACCAAACCGGCGTGCCAGTACTTCGCGCTGCTTAGGGTTCAATTCACCTAACCAGTCAATAATATGCGTATTCATATCATTGTTTTGCACTTCACCTTCAGGACCTACATTTTTTTCGTCGGCAATCACATCTAACAATGCACTGTCATTTTCGCCACCAATAGGCATATCTACAGACGCTATTTTTTCGTTTAGGCGAAGCATTTTTGTTACATCTTCGACCGGTCTGTCTAAGCTTTCTGCAATTTCTTCTGCGGTTGGCTCATGATCAAGCTTTTGAGTTAGCTCACGTGCTGTACGTAAATAAACGTTAAGCTCTTTAACAACATGAATAGGCAAACGAATTGTACGGGTTTGATTCATTATTGCCCGTTCAATGGTTTGGCGTATCCACCATGTGGCATAAGTAGAAAATCGAAAACCACGTTCAGGATCAAACTTTTCAACAGCTCGGATCAGCCCTAGATTACCTTCTTCAATTAAATCAAGTAGAGCAAGCCCACGATTGTTGTACCTACGCGCAATTTTCACAACTAAGCGTAAGTTACTTTCGATCATGCGTTTTCGGGAGGCTTCGCAGCCTTTAAGCGATTTTCGTGCAAAAAACACTTCTTCTTCTGCACTTAATAGAGGGGAAAAACCAATCTCGCCTAAGTATAATTGGGTGGCGTCGAGGTTTTTAGTGACTTCTTCTTTTACAAATACATCTTCATCTTCCACGTCATCAAGTAACTTCGTTGTCTCCTCTATTTTAGAGTCGTCAAACTTATCATCAGTGGGGGTTTTCTCAGCTTTTGCTACATCAGCCATAAGACTTCTCCTGAGCAAGCTATCAATAACTTTATGATTAAGGTCTGTAGTCGTTTTATTAGCTTTTGCTGTATTAGCCATGAGCCTTCTCCAGAACAGTCAATCAACACCTTCAGTTCAGGGTAGGTACTTAGCAGGGTTAACAGCTTTTCCTCGATAACGAATTTCAAAACGAAGTGCCGTTACTGAAGACTCTGAATTACCAATTTCTGCTATTTTTTGTCCCGCCTTCACTATTTGCTTTTCTTTCACAAGTAACGTTGAGTTATGTGCATAAGCACTTAGGTAATCATCATTATGTTTCAATATAATTAAATTACCGTAACCTCTAAGTGCACTACCCGCGTAAACTACTGTTCCTTTTGCAGCGGCGAGTACGGCAGTACCCTTTCTATTAGCAATCTGTAGGCCTTTATAACCATTTTCCTTGTTAGAAAAGCGTTTTGTTATTTTACCTTTAGCAGGCCAAAACCAACTCAACTTTTTAGTTGAAGAACCTTGAGACTGACTAATTTTTTGGTTAGCTTGTTTTTGAACATACCTACGTTTTTTCGGCTTATCAAGCTCTTTCTTTAATTTTCTGTTACTTTTTTGTAAATGGGATGGCTTTTTAACAGCTTTCTTTTTATACTTTTTTTGTGTAACCCTTGACCTACTTGGTTCTAAAAGGGATACAACCTGACCAGGAACAATAGTGTAAGGTGATGGAATTGAATTATTTTTTGCAAGTTCTCTGAAATCTTTTCCAGCACTAAAAGCAATCGAATAAAGTGTATCGCCTTTTTGTACCGTGTACTTACCACCGTTAATATTAATCCGTGAAGGATAGTCATTAATATTATTATTTAAACTACTTACAGGAGCGGGAACATGGCGAGACGAGCATGCACAAAGCAAAACACTAATAAATAAAGCAACATAACAGCGTATTTGTTTATTCAATGTGTTTTGCCCTCTGTTTTAATATCATTATATTATGGCGATTATCGCAACAATAGGTACGCAACAGCAATTAAAGCAACCACTGCCCAGCCAAGTACTTCAATATATTGGCGTAATTTTTGTTCCATTTTAACTCCGCCCCATTTCATTAAAGCAGATACTAAAAAGAAACGCGCGCCACGCCCAATACCTGAGGCAATAATAAAAGGTAAAAACGCCATTTGTAATACACCAGCGCCAATGGTAAATACTTTATAAGGAATAGGCGAAAACCCCGCTATAAATACCACCCAAACACCGTAATTTTTGAACCATGCAAGCGCCGTATTAAATTTATCTTGCCATTGCATTTGCGCAATAAAGGGCTCTACAACCGGTTCAAACAACCAAAATCCAAGTAAGTAACCCAGCACGCCGCCAAGCACAGACGCAACCGTAGCAAAGCTTGCAAATCGCCATGCCTTACTTGGTTGCGCTAGCGACATCGGCGCTAACATTACATCGGGCGGGACCGGGAAAAAAACCGATTCGGCAAAGCTCATTCCTGCTAAATAACGTTCTGCGTGGCGGTGTTTAGCCCACACTAGCGCCATATCGTATAACTTGGTAAACAACTTCAAAATGAATTCCTATTCAATATCACCAGGGACTAAAGGTACAAATCTTACTGGCGCAATTACATGCTCTGTAAAGCTATCGCCTTGGCGAATAACCATGGTTAAATTTTGTTCTGCCTCACCAATAGGGGCCAGTAATACGCCTCCATCTGCAAGTTGTGCGAGTAACTCGGGGGGAATGGTGGTTGCCGCAGCGGTCACGATAATGCCATCAAATGGCGCTTGTGACTGCCAGCCTTGCCAACCATCGCCATGTTTCATGGTGACATTGTACAAATCGAGCTGGTGTAATCGGCGTTTAGCTTGCCATTGCAAAGCTTTAATACGCTCTACCGAATATACCTTATCAAAGGTTTTAGCTAAAACCGCAGTTTGATAGCCCGACCCGGTGCCTATTTCTAACACCTTATGTTGAACACCGGCTAATCGCATTAGCTCGGTCATGCGCGCAACAATATAAGGCTGAGAAATAGTTTGCCCTTGCCCTATAGGTAGCGCGGTATTTTGATACGCTTTGTGTTTGAGTACATCATCAATAAAAATATGCCGAGGAATTTGCGCTATTGCTTTTAAAACCTCTTTATCTTCTACGCCATCTCGCTGTAATAAGTCTGAAAGCGCTTGTGCACTGCGAGTATAATTAGCCAGCACGATTAATCTCCAACTCGGCTAACCACTCTCCCACGGCTTTAATACTGTCTTTGGCAGTCATATCAACGCTTAACGGGGTCACTGATGCATAGCCATTATTAACCGCATAAAAGTCAGTGCCTTCACCTGCGTCGCTTTCAAGCCCTAGCGATCCATACCAAAAAATATCGCGCCCCCATGGATCGGTTTGTTTGGTCATGGTTTCTGCTTTGTGACGAGCCCCTAAACGAGTTACCTGAACGCCTTTGAGCTCAGAGAGCGGAATATCGGGAACATTAATATTAATGATCTGATCTTTCGGCAGCGGATGTGAAGCAAGCCCTTTAATAATATTTACAGTAACGGCGGCCGCTGTTTCAAAATGCTCACCATGATGAGAGCACAAAGATACCGCAATTGCTGGTAAGCCCAAATGACGACCTTCAGTCGCCGCAGCAACTGTACCAGAGTAAAGTGTATCGTCGCCTAAATTACCGCCATGATTGATACCGGCAACAACCAAATCGGGTTTTTCATCCACTAATTGATTAACACCTAAGTGCACACAATCAGTGGGTGTACCGTTTACCGACATAAAGCCGTTGTCGAGCGTTGTGGCACGCAGCGGGTTCATTAGCGTTAGTGAATTACTAGCACCACTACAATTTCTATCTGGAGCAACCAGCGTTACCTCAGCGATTTGTATTAATGCTTGATATAAAACAGCAATACCTTTGGCATTAACACCATCATCATTACTTAATAGAATCTTCATCTGCGGTATCCTTTTCTTTTCGCTCGCGAGGGCTGGCATCAGTATAATTAACCAGTTCGCGCAGTAAAGCCGTTGCAAAACAGCCTTTGGGTAAACCAAAGCTGAGTTTTAATGTGCGTTCATCAAGTGTTTCTATGCTTAGCTCTTGGGGTATTAAACGCAGCATTCTACGCTCGTTTTTAAGCCCTAAATCCCCTAAGCCATCACACCATGCTTGATACGGTGCCAACCATGTTTTTTCTTGTTCGGTTAAGCCTTTTTCACTTTTGCCCACCATGGGCGCCGACATCATAATATCGCCAGAGGCAAGCCGTGCAATATTTTCATCACTTATCGCATCTTCAAAAAATGCATTACTGCCACTGAGCATAAATACTTCGCGGTGCATGGTTTTAGCAAGGCCATGCTCAGCCACGCGTAAACTAACAATTTGATTAAACACATGTGAACGCGCAGCAGAAATAATAATGCCTCGCAGCTTTTTATCGCGAATACGCTCACCGGCAAACATTTTTTCGGCCATCACTAGGTTGTGCCCATCACGACCAAAGCGCTGTTCACCAAAATAATTAGGCACACCTGCGCGTACCGCGTTTATACGGCATAAAATATCAAGCGGCTCGGTTACATTGCGCAAGGTAATAGTAAATCTATTTCCTTTATGGCAACCAGTGCGCAATTTTCGCTCATGGCGCTGCTGCGATACCACAAACACGCTTTCACTGTTCAGCTCAGTAAAATCAATATGCTTTTTAATCGGTACTTTTACGCTAAACCACTGCGAGCATACTCCATGGCGGTCTTTCATACCGGCATAACTTACATCACGTGGCGATACACCCGCTTTTTGTGCAATAAGCTTGGCAACATATTGGGTGTTTTCACCCTTTTTAACCACTTGCAAACACACGTGTTCACCACTGCCGGTAAACTCTATACCGAGATCCTCATCAACCATAAAGTCTTCTGCGGTGGTTTTAAAGTCGGCTTTGGAAAGCGGCGCGCCATATAAATAATTTAATTCGCTCATGCGTTTTGTTTGCTCATAATGACCACGGCATGGCTGGAAATGCCTTCTTTACGCCCCTCAAAACCGAGTTTTTCGGTAGTGGTAGCTTTTACATTTACCTGAGAAAGCTCGGCATTTAAATCACTGGCAAGGTTGCCACGCATCGCTTGAATGTGCGGCAGCATTTTTGGTGCTTGTGCCACAATAGTGACATCCGCATTGCCCAATACATAACCTTGTTGCTTGGCTAGGTTCACTACATGGCGAAGTAAAATACGGCTATCAATATTTTCATATTCACTGGCCGTATCCGGAAAGTGCTTACCAATATCGCCCAGCGCTAATGATCCTAAAATAGCGTCACATAAGGCATGAATAGCTACATCACCATCTGAGTGTGCTAAAAAGCCTTGTGGATAATCAATTTTTTCGCCGCAGATAGTTAAAGGCCCTTGGCCTCCAAATTTATGTACGTCAAAACCATGGCCTATTCGTATCATTTTGCACTCTCATTATTTTGTTTTTGCAGTAAAAAGCCTGCTAAATCTAAATCTTCTGGGGTGGTGATTTTAATATTATCACTACGCCCTGCTACCAGCTTTACCGGCTTATTTGCCCACTCCATTGCACTGGCTTCATCAGTAATGGTAACGCCGCTGTTAAGCGCACTTTGCAATGCCGTTTTAAGCTCGTCGTATTTAAACAGTTGCGGGGTAAGCGCTTGCCATAAATCATCACGAGGCACTGTTTGCTGCGCATGGCTTTGCCCCCGTTTTATAGTATCTTTTACTTTACTGGCTAAAATGCCGCCTTCATCATCCTGCATACACTGTGCTATCAAGCGCTCTATATCAGCAATATCCACTAAAGGTCTTGCAGCGTCATGCACCAAAACCCAAGTAGGTGGGTTAGCGGCTAAAAATAATAAACTGTTTAACACTGAATCTGCGCGCTCTTTACCGCCAATAGCACGCACAATGCGAGGGTCAGCTAGCGTAAGGTCGTCAAAGTAGGGGTCGGTTTCGCTCAGTGCCACCACTACAGAATTTAACTGCGGTAACTGCGATAACTTAGCGAGCGTATGCTCTAGAATGGTTTTCCCTGCTAAGGAAATATATTGCTTTGGTGTTGTGTGTTGCATTCGACTGCCAACACCTGCGGCAGGAACAATAGCAGCAATAGTTTGTTTATTTGTCATGGTGTTGAGCCGGTAAAACACGAATAAAGGTTTCGTCCGGTTTAATCATTCCTAATTCGTTGCGGGCACGCTCTTCAATGCCTTCGTGGCCGAGCTTTAAATCTTCTATATCCGCTTTTAATACTTTATTACGCTTTATTAGTTTTTCGTTAGTTTGTTGATGCGATGCCACCGCATTTTTTAAACGGGTATAGTCTTGCACCCCATTATGACCAAACCAAAGGCGATACTGGATAAAAAGTGCTAAGCACAACAAGCCAAATTGAAAAAATCGCATTAAACACTCCTTATTTTAATTTTTAATTATCTACTTATGCTAACGGCCGCTTAACATTGCGCCAATTAATATTGGCAGCAAGTAACATTTCCCGTAATGACAAAACCCGTGGTGTGCTGCGCTTTGAAAACTGCCACTGGTGGCCACAACACGCCGCTGCAAGGCTCGTTTTACTGGGTTTAAGCAATTGCGCACTTTGTTGCTCAAGTCCTTGGCCTAAAAAATCAAACCAACCAAGTTCATTACAATGCAGTTGCGTATCAGCTACTTGATCAATGCTATCTATTCTAACCCGAATTTGACCGTGACTTTGTAATAATACCGGAATTATTAGCCCTACTTTGGCATGCGCTTGATAAAAAAGTTCATTCGCTGCAGGATTAGCCTCTGGCGGTGTAGGTTTTTGTTTTTCAAGCCAGCCTCCATTTTGCGCATCAAGCGTAAAAGGCAATGGTGCATTAGCTACACGTGTTGCGGCACGTTCAATATAATAAGGCAGGCTTTTTAATTGCCTGCGTAAACGGTCACCATTAGGTTCAGCCACTAAGCGCTGAACTTCACGCTGATAAAAAGCATTGCATAATTGTGCGTAAAGCACTTTTTGTGCATCAGTTTGCCACATTTCAACTTGCTGGCTTGTGTTAAACTGCTTATTTTTAGCAACCAATCGCTGTACTCAAAAAAACATTTTAATACTGTTTTATAACACAGTAATGCACAGTTTTTAAGCACTTGTAGTAATTTAAGCGCTTGGCTTTTCACCTAATTTTGCGATACCTGATTCTAAAAATTGCACCATAGTACTTCGCTTTTTACCTATTAATAAGCTGCCATCAGCCAAAAACATAAAGTTTTGCCAGTTACGTTTAAACACATCAAATGTCGTTTCGATAATATTGTCGCGTGCCATGCAAAAATACACTGTGGTATTAGCCTGCCAATCTAAGTGGTTCAAAATAGCATCTGGAAATTGGGGTTCTTCGCTTTCCCACGCATCTTCCCAATTAATTTCTTGGCTAAAGTTTTGCTCTTGCGCGCACCAATCGGTTTTATCAAAAAAGTCTGGATGATCATGTTCGCGACTCACCATGGTTGTCCATAGTACGGCGGCACGCTCGCTGGTCATAGGTTTAATATTGGCTGCATCAATATCTGAAACCGGAATATCTTTGTGGCGAAATACCCAGGCTTTTTTGTAATCATCAAGAGAAATATAATTCATAGTATTGCTGTATTCTTTGGCATAATAAAAAGCGAAGGCAAATTATACAAGATAACAGACTATGACTACAGCACTAAAACTGGGTTTATATCAACACTACAAAGGCCCACAATATAAAGTTATGCATGTGGCGACCCACAGCGAAACCAACGAGCAATTGGTTATTTACCAAGCCTTATACGGTGAATACGGCATATGGGCACGCCCACTAAGTATGTTTACTGAAACCGTAGAAAAAGACGGTAAAACTATCGCCCGTTTTGCCTACCTTGGTGAAGCCGATTAACTATGGCATTATAACGCATAATAATTACTGCTCAGACCAGATAAAGGATAACCCGTGCAATTTAATTCTACTGATAATTACATCGCAAGCTCAGCATTAAAACAGGCAGTAAACGCCGCTATTATGCTGCAAAAACCGCTTTTAATTAAAGGCGAGCCTGGCACAGGTAAAACCATGCTGGCCGAGGAATTAGCGAAAAGTTTAGATACTGAGCTTATTCAGTGGCATATAAAATCAACCACTAAAGCGCAGCAAGGTTTGTACGAGTACGATGCGGTATCGCGTTTGCGCGACAGCCAGCTAGGTGATGAGCGCGTTCACAATATTAGCAACTACATAGTTAAAGGTAAGCTGTGGCAAGCCTTCATATACGCTGAATTAAACGGCAAACGCCCAGTACTGCTTATTGACGAAATAGACAAAGCCGATATTGAGTTTCCAAACGATTTACTGCTCGAACTCGATAAAATGGAATTTCATGTATACGAGACCGGTGAGCGCATTGTGGCTAAAGAGCGCCCTATTGTGATCATCACATCAAACAATGAAAAAGAGCTGCCTGATGCGTTTTTACGTCGCTGTTTTTTCCATTATATTGATTTTCCAAATAGCGACGAAATGCAGCAAATTATTGATGTGCACTACCCGCATGTTAAACAAGATTTAGTTCGCCAAGCGCTAGAAGTATTTTTTAACTTACGCGAAGCCAATGGCCTTAAAAAGAAGCCATCCACCAGCGAGTTACTGGATTGGTTAAAACTATTAATGGCTGAAGATATAGACGCAAAAATCCTGCACGACAAAGCGCAAAAAGGCGGTTTAATGCCGATGTTTGGTGCGCTGCTTAAAAACGAGCAAGACATAAGCCTAATCGAAAAGCTTGCGTTTATGAGCCGTCGCTAACATGTTGGTACAGTTTTTCTTCAAATTACGAGAATACCGCTTACCCGTGAGCCTGAGAGAGCTACTCGATTTAATTAACGCTTTAAAACAAGGCGTTATATTTGCTGATGTAGACGGGTTTTATCATTTAGCGCGCACTATTATGGTAAAAGACGAAACCCATTTTGACCGGTTCGATAAAGCCTTTAGCGATTACTTTAGCGGTATTGCCGACTTAGACCTACTCGAGAGCTTAAAACAGCAACACAACTTACCTGAAGATTGGTTGCGTAAAGAGTTTGAAAAGCACCTAAGTGATGAAGAAAAAGCCCAACTAAAAGCCATGGGCGGGCTCGACGAGCTAATGAAAACCCTAAAAGAGCGCCTAGAAGAACAGCAAAAACGCCACGCTGGCGGCAATAAGTGGGTAGGTACAGGCGGCACCTCGCCTTTTGGTGCATACGGCTATAACCCTGAGGGTGTGCGTATTGGTCAAGACGGCAACCGTAATCGCCAAGCAGTAAAAGTGTGGGATAAGCGCGAATACAAAAACTTAGATTCCGACCGTGAAATTGGCTCTCGTACCATAAAGCTGGCACTTAAAAAACTACGCAAATTTGCTCGTACTGGCGCAAGTGACACCCTTGATTTAAACGAAACCATACGCGCGACCGCCAAACAAGGCGGCATGCTCGATGTAAAAATGGCCCCCGAGCGCCACAACGCGGTAAAAGTATTGATGCTGTTTGATATTGGCGGTTCAATGGATGACTACATTCATACCTGTGAAGAGTTATTTAGCGCCGCCCACAGTGAGTTTAAACATTTAGAGTTTTACTACTTCCATAACTGTTTATACGAACACGTATGGCAAGATAACCAGCGCCGCCACTCAAACGTTATTGACACCATGACACTCATCAACAAGTTTACCAGCGACTACAAAGTTATATTTGTCGGTGATGCCACTATGGGCCCATATGAAATTGCCTACCCTGGCGGCTCAGTAGAGCATTGGAATGAAGAACCCGGCAGTGCATGGTTAAACCGAATCACCAATCACTTTGATAAAGTCGCGTGGCTCAACCCACAACCCGTTGAACACTGGCCGTATTATCAATCAATTGACTTTATAAAGCAGCTAATGAACAACCGCATGTATGCGCTGAGTTTAGATGGGATAAGTAGAGCAATAAAAGAGCTTAGTTAATATAAAACATTAGAGTCATATGAGGTTTACAATAACTTCCAAAAGTTCAAAGCGTTGCTTTGAACTTTCTAAATTATTAATTCAATTATTGTTCTTATCTTAGAGGTAAACTTGTAAAGTTCTGATCGATTTCAGTCTACTCATTGTATGCTTTGCACCTTACAGGGCTTAATGCAGCATGGTCTTACAAAGCCACATTACTTAATTAAAAAACTCTTGATTATAAGGTTATTCGATAGATCTCATTCTTACCTTTACACGATAACCTCTTTCACTTCAGCTTTTGATTAGCCACTATTACAGCCGACGAATTCAACTGCCGCATACACAGAAGCAACAGACTACTAGCCATACCAGCTTAAGCACTAAATGATTAGCTACTGACACATCAAACTTATATTCAGTATTAGTGAAATATAACATTAATCAATATATTTAACTTTTTGCTCTGATAAAAGCTTTTCAATACTAACTTTATCAAAGCCTATTATAGTCTGATTGTTATATGTAATAACCGGTATGGAGTTTATGTTATTATCTTTGAGAAAAATATTTTTATCGGGACTTAATTCAATATCTATATTTGTGTACTGAATGTTTTTCTCTTTAAAGTATTTCTTCGTTGCTTGGCAAGCCTTGCACCATTTTGCTGAGTATAAGGTTAATTGGTCAGTAGGATTTTTATGCCAATTTGTTTGAAGTGAATCATTTTTATTGCCCCCAACTGTTGCCTCATGAATAAAAAAATGTGTAGCCAAAATTGCTAATATGATGACTAGCAAATAAGATAAAAGATCTTTTATTTTCATATTAATCCTGTACCTCATAAACTTCATTAATAATAGTGATACTGTGAATTAATAATTTTTCTTTTGAAAGTTTGGTCTCTAACAAAGCTATTTTTTCTTCTTGTTGCCGACATGGCTTACATGGGCCAACGGCTTCTTCAATTGAAGTATAAAACAAAGTGTACTGATGTTCCGTAAAATCAACCTGCTCGCTTAACAGGTCAAATAAATCTTGCTTTATCTGCTCACTGTCTGTCAATACCACCTTTTTTCTAAAAATAGATAAAATATTTGGTAAGTAGCTGTTTGAATAATGAATAAGCTCGCCTTGATTATTAAATAAAAACAACTGTGGGGCTGAATTATCTATAGAGCTAGCTACAATTTGACGATGGGTAAACTCATAATTTTTTGCAACCACATCAGCTACAAAGAATAAGCTCAAAAATATTAGAGGGTGTAAATATTTCATCATTTTCCTTAACTAAGACTATTCCAAGATGTATTTATTATCTTTTTAGTTTCTAAAACAAATACCATTATTACTAATGATAAAGTGACTAGGTGAACCGTAATAATTACAATTACATTAATTAAATCAACACCAAAAAGAAATGGTTTCAATCTATCTATGCTTACATAATAAACCGTTAAAACAATAAAGTGAGTAATTAAAAAAATAAATAGAAAATACTTACATAGTGACCATATAATTACTTTAGTACGAGCACCAATCGCTCTTTTTAAAGCAATTTCAGTCGCAGACTTACTAGCAAGTTGCTTGATACTATAAATACAATATAATAAAGCACTGAATATCAAGACCAACGAGCAAGTTATCGTTACAATCAGAATTGCAACCCTAGGCTGGTTTTCTTTTTTGACCAGCTTAGACAACTCTACAATAGTTAAATTTTTTAGGTAAGGGCTTATTTTGTAAGTGATTGCCTTCATTTCTTGTACAATATTAATTGCCGCTAACTTATCGTATTTAAGGACAATACTTTCAAAGCCGGTTATAACGCTAATCAGTGTATAAATGGTAGGCTGAACAGGTGTATCACTTCCTTTTATGTGAATATTTTCAACAACACCAACCACTTTATACTTTACTTTTTTCTCACCAAAGCCTGCAAGTAGGTAGGCTTGCCCTAGCTCTTCTTCTCTAAAGTAGCGTTCCCATAAAGCTTTATTAATTACTATATTGGTATATTCCCCCCAATTCAGACTCTCCCCTATAATTATGCGAGTACCAATTGTATTAAAGTAATTAGGGCTTACTCTATGATTGGAAGTCTGTGAATTCTTACTGGACGTTATCGGTTGACCCGATACTGTATACCAGTGACTAAATGCGCTGCGCTCACTTAATGGGGGTACATTAGTCAATGCAACTGAATCTAAGTATGGCAATGCACTGAGTTGCAGTATTAGTTGCTGTGCTGAATCATCTGCCATAAAACTATTTTTTGGTGTAGAGGGAAAATCAAATGTAGCGATTGAGATATCTTTATGTTTAAAACCTATATTGTGATTATTCAAGTTTAACTGGCTGTAAATAATTAAATAACTGATATAAATACTCAACATAGCCAAACTGATTAAGAATGAAAGCAGCGTAAACACTTGTACCTTTTCGCTTAAAGATGCACTGCTGCCACGACCCGTGTGAGTTATCGTAGTTTTGTCTTGTAAATAGTTTAACCCTAGCAAAAGAGTAATAAAGCCTAGTAGCAGAAGCACTAACACAATAACGTTATTTTTGGCATTAAAAGTATCAATTGTAGGCACAATTAAAAAAGCTAGTTTATTTGTTAAGGGTGTAAAAATTATTAGCATAATAAGTAAGTAGCAAGCAAGCAAGACTACTTCAATATAGTTTTGCATAATTATATGCTTTTCATTTGCACCACATAACTTACGAATAGCAATCTCTTTTTTTTTGTTGATGCACTGTGTGGTATAAAAAGCAGAAAATGACACCAAACTAAAGATTAGTAAAACACTAAATAAGATACTTAATAAATCAACCCTTCTAGATATTCTTTGGAATTTATCAGGTATAACTCCAATGGAATTACTAAGAACTAGATTTGTATTATCAAAAACAAATAGCTCTTCTTTTAAATGTTTATCTAATCTAGCTATAAAATCGTTTACGTTACCAACATCACCAATCAAATATGAGAAAGTATCTGGTGTAAGTGCTTGCTCGCTAGGAACAAATTCACTAAGTTGGTGATAAGGTAATAATAAGTCGGTAGAACTATCGCGCCTCAAGGAAATAAAACCTTTATTTAGTACCGCGATCACTTTTGCGCTTTTACCATTAACTATAATCTGTTGATTAACGATGGAAGGATCACTGTTTAAATTATTTTTCCAATAATTAAAACTAACAGCAGCAATTGGGTTGGCACCTGTTGTTGCTAAGCCAAAGGCTTGGAGTGATCCTAAATGTGTGTCTATATCTAATTTAGTTAACGTACTTGATGCAAAGCTTACTGTTACATCTTGATCTGGTCCCGCAATCACTTTTTTTGCTGATAGCTCTAGTGTTCTTTCAAACATTCCCACTAAATACGGATATCGAGCATGTATCTCATCAAATATAAACTTATCAACAGGAGAGTTACTTGAATTGTCAAATATCGATATTTGCTTAATAACCTCAGTATTTTTAATGGAAGTAAAATCTATTGATAAAAAATGTGTTTCTATAGCTTTTAGATTTAAAATTAAGCTTATTGGTACAATTAATAGCACACCACTTAAAAGCATCTTCCAAGATAGAAACTGATATTTCAACCAGTTGAAAGTGAAGTCTATGAATAATTTTTCCATCTTAATCTATCAACTTGCCATCGTGTATATGTAATCGACGTTTAGCTTTTTTTGCATAGTTTTCATCATGGGTAATTAAACAAATAGTATTACCATGTAGTATATTTAATTTCTCTAAAAGTTCATAAACAAGTTGGCTGTTATTAGAGTCTAAATTTCCTGTCGGCTCATCTGCTAGTATCAATGAAGGTTTATTTATAAGTGCTCGAGCAATGGCCACTCGTTGTTGTTGCCCCCCAGAAAGTTGATTTGGTTTTTTATTTATAAAACCTTCCATTGAAACTTGCTTGAGTACAGCTTGTACTTTTGCCTTGTATTCATTACGCTTAACTGAGTTATTATAAGTTAAAGGAAGCGCTACGTTATCAAACACTGTTAAGTGGCTTAACAAGTTAAAGTTTTGAAATATAAAACCAATTTCACGATTTTTTATTGCAGCAAGAGAATTATTTGTTAGGTTTTGAGTGTCAATACCTGAGATCGAATAATTTCCTTGTGACGGCTTGTTCATAAGTCCCAGTATAGATAGCAAAGTACTTTTGCCACTACCTGAAGTGCCCGTAATGGATATATACTCACCATCATCAATAGTAAAATTAATATCTTCTAAAGTATTTTTAGTATTACTAGCGTACCTAAATACAACATTTTCGAATTTAATAAGGGGTTCAGTCATTGAAGTAACCTAATTCAAAATTTATTTTATCTTTTTTCGTATACTCGCTAGGTATTAATAACACATAGTTACTGCCTAACTTTTCTTTAAAACTTAGCTGTTGCTCTTGAGTTTCATGAAAACTGATACGTGTTAACACAGCCTGATCATCAGCATTAACTTCAAAAATACTCCAATGCTCAAACTTTTCAAAATCAGCCGGTTTTTCTACACTGTAAGTCGCTTGTTGCTCTGAGGTATAAATATGCGCCTCAATGGCTTGATCACTTCTCAACCAGTTTGGAGTACCTGAATTGATAGTTAAAAACACATTTATCGAGCCGCTCCTAATAACGGTGTCTATATAATCTACTTCAGCCTCGATATTACCTGAAGGAGTAATTATTTTGGCCTTTTGGCCTTTTTCTAATTGCTCTGAGGAGTATTGAGGAACCTGTACTTTGGCTAATAAGTCATTAGTTTCTATCAATTCAAATAATGGCTGACCTTGCTTAACTATTTGCCCAAGTTTGCTGGTATTTTGACTTACAACCCCATCAAACTTAGCAGTTAAGGTAAGTTGCGATTGCTTTGCGACTAAATACTCAATTTGATTTTCTGCGAGTTGAACCTTATTCTTATAAGCAATTAATTGTTGCTCATAAGCTTCTTTGAAAAGAACTAGCTCTGTTTTCTTTGCCTCAAGGGCTAATTTACTTTGTTCGAATTGCATGCGACTTTGTTTAAAGCGAATAGATGAAATAATGCCATCTTCAGCCAGGATTTTATTAGCATTTAATTCAAGCTGTTGCTGCTTAAGTTGCATTGAAGCATTCCCTAATTCAGACTTAACTTTCGATAACCGTATCGCCAAATTACTTTTATCAATAGCGACTTGAGAAACTGTATTTAATAGTTCAAATTGGGCTGTATGTATTTTTTGCTCCAACTCATAATTACTGAGTTCTGCTAATATATCACCTCGACTTATTGTTTGCCCCTCACGTATTTTTAATGCTTTTATGGTGCCATCGGAAGGTGCTGACATAAGCTCTCTTTGAGTTGGCTGTATCGTTCCAATACCTTTTAAGATTCCATTTTTTATTATAGAGTTGACTTTAATTGGCTTAAGATATTGTTTAGGAATAGAGTCCCTACTTAACCAGTAAGCAACTGAAGCAATGGATGCCAAAACAATGGCGATCATAATTACATTATTTTTAAATACTTTTGATTTCTTTATCACTAAATGCTGTTTCATAACTGCCCGCGTTGAAATTATATTATGGCAATATAACTATAGGTTCTGGGAATGAATAACAAACTGTTATAGTAGAACAACTTCCACCTGAGCATTCCGTATGTGTCATACAAGTTTTGGCATATGCATATGATGCAGTACCAGCTAGAACAATTGCAAAAATAGTTTTCTTCAATGAATTTTTCATATATGTATCCTTCTTATGAGTTTTTTGTATTATATTCCAGCACAGGCAGTATTGACCAGCGTACCCAAAAAAAACACAAATGCAAGATAAAAAAACATTTTATCTACAATTTCAATCAAAAAAACAACATATCATTAACCAACCCTTTAGCTTTTAAGTTACTTTTTTAATAAAATACAGCGGCTACCCCTAATCGAAAATACAATATATACTTCGCAAATTATGCTCAATAAATCAATTACTTAATCACCTTACACACTACAAACGCCATAGCAAAACCAACCAAGTACACCAAGCCTAACCAGGTTAAGCTACGCAAAAATAGGCTGTGTTTAATCGCAGGCTCTGAGCGAACTAGGCTGAAGTTAAGCCATGCAAAAACGGGTGTAGTTACAAACGCAAGCGTCATGGCAAAGGTAAGCATGGGGCCAAGGGCTGATTTAAAAAATAAAATAACGGCCATACCGGCCAATGCTTGTAATATAAGCCACGTATTTAAGCTGTGTTTTGATTGCTTAAATCCTAGAAGTTTATGCGATTCGTTAAGTGTGCGGGCGTAACCGTCAAGCACGGTGAGTGTGGTGCCAAACATACACAAAAACGCGATGGCAGATACCAAAGGCCTTGCCCACTCGCCAATAGTAAGTGCATACATATCAATCAGCTGTTTAGCAAAGGCTACACCGCCAAGCTCTATATTACTGCTTTGTCCATATTGCACTAACGCACCTAAACTAAAAAATACCAGCGCAAGCCCGGCGGTTAACCAATAACCTACATTAAAGTCGAATAAGCCTTGGCTTTTAGTCACACTTTGCTGAGCTTGTTTTTCTTTAAGCCACAACGAGCTCAGAGCCGAAATTTCAATAGGCGCTGGCATCCAGCCCATTAAGGCAACCATAAAGCCTAACATGGCAAGTTCATATGGTGAAGGGCCAACATAGTTTACAGGAGCTACAGGGCCGTTATTTATAGCAATAACTAATGCGGTTATGGTTGCTATAGTAAGTAGCCCCATAATAGCTTTTGCAACGTTATCGAGCGCTTTAAAGTGCCCTAGTAATAATATAATTAAACACACAGCCAATACTAACCAGCACAATAAGGTAACAGGAATACTAATAGGTAATGCGTAGTGTAATAAGCTCGCAGTAAGCAACAATACGCCCGCGGTATTTACCACAGCGGCAATAATATTGAGGGCAATAAAACTGTAAAAATAGCCAGGCCCTTGGTTTTTATACCCTTCGACTAAACTATTTTTAGTAGCGAGTGTGTACTCCATACCAAAACGAAAAAACGGGTACTTTAAAACGTTAACCACCACAATAAGCCAAAATAGCTGCCAGCCAAATAATGCGCCAGCTTGGGTCGATGCAACTAAGTGTGAGCCACCAATGGCAGCGGTTGCCATTAAAATACCTGGGCCGAGCGCCCCTAACCGAGACTTCCATGTGTTTTGTGTGTACTGCATTAACTTCTCAAATTTGGTGTGTTATGTGCTTTTATTATTAATTTTTATCATTAATAAACTGTGTGAGTGCATAACTTACCTAATTTACAGGCAATAAAAAAGAGCCCTTAGGCTCTTTTTAAAAATAACACATTGTTAGTTATTAATTTAAATCCATCTCTTGGATGATTTCGTGTGCTATTTCAGGTGTGGTACTTACAGGCTTTTCATGTAAGTTCGCTTTTATTTGCCCTTTACGATGCTTTAGTGCGGCATCGAGTTTTTTAGCTGCGCTGGAAATGGCTGGGTACATAACCTCGTTTTCCCCTTTAACTGATATTCGCGCACCTTCATAATTTGTACTAATTTCTGCTTGGAACTTGTGATGCTCTTTTGAAAGAATAATGTCGAGCGCTATCAATGATGGAAAATGACTCTCAATTTTAGAAAACTTTTCGTTAATGTGTTCTTTAATAGAATCAGTAACGTCAACATGGTGACCAGAAAGATTAATTTTCATAGGGTATCCTTTTTTATGTTACCTCACTGTTAGTATTGGGGGCTAAACGAATTAACACAAGAGAAAATAGCTAAATTTAGCAATTATTTATTACCCCACCTGATTTAGATCATTCATTTAGCATTAAGTATGCAAAAAGCCGCGTGATAGCGGCCTTTCAGAGGTGCTGATAATTTAACCATTCATGTAATTAATCTGTGTATGAACAGCAATAATCAGCAAAATCACTTACTTTTACATGGAAGCTGACATTAGCATCAACATTAAATGACTCACCCGCATTAAATGTTTTCCACTCGCTTTCACCTGGTAATAACACATCCCACTGCCCTGCTAACAACTCCATGCACTCTTTTTGGTTGGTATTAAACTCAAATTCACCGGGTTGCATAAAACCCAAGGTTTTCGCTTCACCATTTCCTAAAAGCACAGTTCGGCTTGATACTTTGCCATCAAAATATACATTGGCTTTTTTAACCACACTAACGTTATCGAACTTTGGCATGTTAACTCCTGTTATTAATTTATAATTTTGCTACCTCCACAGTGCCTGATACACAAAAACCTTGCAAGTTAAGTGCTGTGAAAATTACTCATTTAGAAGCCAAAAGATTCAAAATTAACGACTTTATAGAGAGATATGCCGAGCAACGAGCTGCGAGTTTCAAACAGATCTTTTAGTAATTTATGCATAAAGAGGGCGATGAGACGCTGCGCTTTAGAGAGGTGATAAAAGTACAACTCATAAAAAAGCCCGCCCTGTTTTACACTGGGCGGGCTTTTAAATGTTAAAGCAGTTGCTTAAAACAATGCATTAGCTTTGTTAACGATGTTTTCTACGGTGAAGCCGAAGAATTCAAATAGCTCGTTAGCTGGAGCCGACTCACCAAAGGTGGTCATACCGACTACGGCGCCATTTAGACCTACGTACTTGTACCAGTAATCAGCAATACCCGCTTCAATCGCTACGCGACGTGAAACGCTTGCTGGTAATACGCTTTCTTTGTACTCAGGCGATTGATCTTCAAACGCATCAGTACACGGCATAGATACAACACGTACCTTTTTACCCTGCGCACGTAGCTCTTTCGCAGAGTCTTGCGCAAGTTGTACTTCAGAGCCGGTAGCAATAAGAATAAGCTCTGGGTTGCCGTCACAACTTAGGATGTAACCACCCTTTTTAACGTCGCTTAATTGCTGTGCATCACGTGCTTGTTGCTCTAAGCCTTGGCGAGTAAAGATTAATGATGTAGGACCGTCTTTACGTTCAATAGCTTGTTGCCATGCAATTGCCGACTCAACTTGGTCACATGGGCGCCAGTTGTAAAGGTTAGGCGTTAAACGCATGCTGGCAATTTGCTCTACTGGTTGGTGAGTAGGACCATCTTCACCTAAACCAATTGAATCGTGCGTGTATACAAAAATGCTTGGTTGCTTCATTAATGCAGCCATACGAACCGCGTTGCGTGCGTATTCCATAAACATTAAGAACGTTGCACCGTAAGGGATAAAGCCTTTATGAAGTGCAATACCATTCATAATTGCCGACATACCAAACTCACGCACACCGTAGTAAACGTAGTTACCACTTGCATCGTCTGCCGTTAAGCCTTTAGAGCCATCCCAAATTGTTAAGTTTGAACCTGCTAAATCAGCAGAGCCACCCATAAACTCAGGTAGTAACGGACCAAATGCGTTTAATGCATTTTGCGATGCTTTACGTGATGCTGGATTTGCTGGGTTTGCTTGTAACTGCTCAATATACGCTTGTGACTTTTCAGCCCAATCAGCGGGTAAATCTGAATTTGTACGGCGTTTGTATTCTGCTGCTAGCTCTGGGAATGCTTGCTCGTATGCGGCAAATTTTTCGTCCCAGCTTGCTTCAAGCTGTTGGCCTTTTTCTTTGTTATCCCACTGTGCGTAAATGTCAGCAGGGATTTCAAATGCATCACCCGTCCAACCTAAGAACTCACGAGATGCTTTAATTTCGTCATCACCTAGTGGTGCGCCATGACAGTCGTGGCTGCCTGATTTATTAGGTGAGCCATATCCAATTACTGTTTTACAACAAATTAGCGTTGGTTTGTCGGTCACGCTTTTGGCTTCGCTAATTGCGGCACTTACAGCATCGCTATCGTGGCCATCAACGTCGCTAATTACATGCCAGCCGTATGCTTTAAAACGTGCTGGTGTGTCATCGCTAAACCAGCCTTCAACTTCACCGTCGATTGAAATGCCGTTGTCATCCCAAAATGCCACTAACTTGCCTAGGCCTAATGTACCAGCAAGCGAACAGGCTTCATGAGAAATACCTTCCATTAAACAACCATCACCCATAAATGCGTAAGTGTGGTGATCAACAATGTCATGGCCTTCACGGTTAAATTGAGCGGCTAATGCTTTTTCAGCAATTGCCATACCTACGGCATTTGTGATCCCTTGACCTAATGGACCCGTAGTGGTCTCAATTCCTGGCGCGTATCCATATTCTGGATGGCCTGGTGTTTTAGAGTGCATTTGGCGGAAGTTTTTAATTTCGTCCAGTGGTAAATCATAACCACTTAAATGCAATAGAGAATAAATTAGCATTGAACCGTGACCATTTGAGAGTATAAATCGATCTCGGTCAGCCCACTCTGGATTTGTTGGGTTATGTTTTAGATAATCGCGCCATAATACTTCTGCGATATCAGCCATGCCCATAGGGGCTCCAGGGTGACCAGATTTGGCCTTTTGTACTGCGTCCATTGACAAGACGCGAATAGCATTTGCAAGTTCTTTGCGAGATGGCATGAATTCTCCTACCTTTATATGTATTTGCGCGGGTATTTATATACCTCCATTCTTACTTATTGTAGGGGCTGTGTGCAATTAAAAACCCATAAAAATAGGACATTATGAATATTTTTTAAGAACCATTTACTATTATATATTTTATTTAGACGTCTAGGCGTAAAAAAACTATGCAAGTTCGCTTGTTTTAGATAAAATACGCGCCTTAATTTTTTAGCGCTAATACCGACGTTTGTGAAGCGCAATATTTGTGAGCATAATTACAATGGCAAAACATTTATTTACTTCTGAATCTGTTTCTGAAGGTCATCCGGATAAAATCGCCGATCAAATTTCTGATGCGGTACTTGATGCTATCCTAGAGCAAGACTCTCATGCCCGTGTAGCGTGTGAAACTTACGTTAAAACCGGTATGGTTATGGTTGGTGGTGAAATCACGACTAGCGCATGGGTTGATATCGAAGAAATTACACGTAAAACAGTACGTGAAATTGGTTACACACACTCAGATATGGGCTTTGATGCCGATTCGTGTGCAATTTTAAACACTATTGGTAAACAGTCTCCAGACATTAACCAAGGTGTTGACCGTACAAGCCCTGAAGAGCAAGGCGCTGGCGACCAAGGCTTAATGTTTGGTTACGCATGTAACGAAACTGAAGTATTAATGCCTGCTCCAATTACTTATTCTCACCGTTTAGTACAGCGCCAAGCTGAGGTTCGTAAAAGCGGCGAGCTTAACTGGTTACGTCCAGATGCAAAATCACAAGTTACATTTGCATACGAAAATGGCAAGCCAGTAGGTATTGATGCCGTTGTACTTTCTACTCAGCACAGCGAAGATGTATCACAAAATGACTTAGTAGAAGCGGTAATGGAAACAATTATTAAGCCAGTACTTCCTGCTGAGCTTATTACTAGCGCAACTAAGTTTTTCATTAACCCAACAGGTCGTTTTGTTATTGGTGGCCCAATGGGTGACTGTGGTTTAACTGGTCGTAAAATCATTGTAGATACATACGGTGGTATGGCTCGTCACGGTGGTGGTGCTTTCTCTGGTAAAGATCCATCAAAAGTTGACCGCTCAGCGGCTTATGCTGCACGTTACGTTGCTAAAAACATTGTTGCTGCAGGCCTTGCTGATAAGTGTGAACTTCAAGTGTCTTACGCTATTGGTGTTGCAGAGCCTACTTCTATCAGTGTTGAAACATTTGGCACAGGTAAATTAGAAGAAGCGCGTTTAATTGAACTTATTCGTGAACACTTTGACTTACGCCCTTACGGTCTAATTCAAATGCTTGACCTTGAGCGCCCTATTTATCTTCCAACAGCGGCTTATGGCCACTTTGGTCGTGACGAATTCCCATGGGAACGCACAGATAAAGCAGACGCACTTCGCGCAGCAGCTGGTCTATAAGCCACTTAGCTAATATTAAACGGCCCTTTTTAGGGCCGTTTTGCTATGTGTACTAAGTTAGTCGTAAAACAGTCTCGAACTGTTTAACATTTTAGGTATATACTCTGCTTATACAATAAAGCGTATTAGGGATAAAAAATGGCCGACAATTTTCGTGTTATATTTGTAGGACTTGCAGAAGGTGCAGACAGCCAAGCAGTGACCACTGCACTGACAGAAAAGCTGAAAACCTCGCCAGAAAAAGTGGCTGCTTTTTTTGATGGCAAACCGTTATTTGCCCCTTGCCCCAAAGATAAAGCACTCAAGCAAGCTAAGTTACTTTCAACGCTGGGGATTAAAAGCAAACTTCAGCAAGCTGCGGCTACACAAACGGCACCTCAAACAGCTTACGACAGCCAGCGAGATCAGCGCTTATTTGACGCCCTAGATTACATTACCAGTAGCCTAATTCGCCTTGAAGAAAAACTAGAAGATATTGAGCAACGCCTACCTGAAGTTGAATTATCATTACCTGATGAAAATAATGAAGTATGGGAAGATGACGATTTAATGCTTGATGAGCCTCTCTCTACTGAGCCCAAAAAACGCGGCAACCTTGTTTTATATTCGCTGATTTCTACAGCCGTAATATTGCTTATTGTACTTGCTATGTACTTATTATTTCCTAATTTATTCTCTTTTTAATTACGGTTAAGTTATTTAATGAGTAATAATCGCGCACAAATAAGACACGATATTCGTAAAGCACGTAATAACCTATCAAAAAACCAGCAAGAATTAGCCGCCGAATCGCTTAAAGTGAATTTTATTCAACATTTAAAAAGCATAAATTCGGCCAAAAAAAGTCATATCGCGCTTTATTTAAGTAATGATGGCGAATTAGATACCTCATTGTTAATTAATGAATTATGGAACACTGACCAGGCTATTTACTTGCCAGTAATTCATCCATTTAATGGGGCTAATTTACTATTTCAACGCTATGAAAAAAACTCACCCATGAGAGCAAATCGCTATGGTATCTTGGAGCCTAAGTTGAACTGCTCTCAAATATGCCCCTTACCTGAGCTTGATTACGTTTTAATGCCATTAGTGGCATTTGATAAATTTGGTAATCGCCTTGGAATGGGAGGTGGGTTTTACGATAGAACATTGGCACGTTTATACGAACAACACTGGCAACAACCGCAACTTATTGGCCTCGCACATGCGTGCCAACAAGTCGATGAGTTACCGATTGAATCGTGGGATGTACCACTAAAAACGATCATAACACCCGATAAAACCTACTGTTGGTAACAACTAATCTTGTAAACTAACAGCCTATTTTGACACCAATGAGCAGACAACAATGACACAAGATGAATTAAAAAAAGCAGCTGCGTGGGCTGCACTCGAGTTTGTAAAAGAAAACACCATAGTAGGTGTAGGTACAGGCTCAACCGTTAATCACTTTATTGATGCCCTAGGCACAGTTAAAGACACCATCGTTGGTGCAGTATCAAGTTCAGAAGCATCTACAGCGCGCTTAAAAGAGCTTGGCATAGAAGTGTTTGAGCTTAACGATGTAGCAGCACTTGATGTATACGTTGATGGCGCAGATGAAATTAACGCCTTAAATGAAATGATCAAAGGCGGCGGTGCGGCGCTTACCCGCGAAAAAATAGTGGCAGCTGTAGCAAAACAGTTTGTATGCATTGTTGATGATACAAAACTAGTCGATACCTTAGGAGACTTCCCACTGCCGGTTGAAGTTATTCCGATGGCGCGCAGCTATGTTGCCCGCGAATTATTAAAACTTGGCGGTGATCCTGTGTATCGCCATGGTGTTTTAACCGATAACGGCAACGTTATTTTAGACGTACATAATTTAAAAATTACCCATGCTAAACAGCTTGAAACACAAATAAATCAAATTGTTGGCGTAGTCACCAACGGCCTATTTGCAGAGCGCGGTGCTGATAAAGTAATTATCGGCACTAAAAATGGGCCACAAATTAAATAGGATATGGTTATGAGTAAGGTATCGTTAGCAAAAGACAAAATTAAAATTCTCTTGCTTGAAGGTGTTCACCAAAGCGCTGTTGAAACGCTAAAACGTAACGGTTATAGCAATATCGACTACGTTAAAACATCGTTGCCAGAGGACGAACTTATAGAGCGCATTAAAGATGTGCACTTTGTAGGGCTTCGTTCTCGTACTCATATTAACGAATCTGTATTAAACGCAGCTGAAAAGCTAGTTGCTGTAGGTTGTTTTTGTATTGGCACAAACCAAGTAGATTTAAACGCAGCGCGTGAGCGCGGTATTGCGGTATTTAATGCACCGTTTTCAAATACTCGCTCTGTGGCTGAGCTTGTACTTGGTGAAATATTGCTGTTATTACGTGGTATTCCACAGCGTAATGCCGCTGCCCATCGTGGCGGCTGGTTAAAAACAGCTAATGGCTCGTTTGAAGCACGCGGCAAAACCTTAGGTATTATTGGTTACGGCCACATTGGTACTCAGCTGGGTATTATGGCTGAAAATATTGGTATGAACGTGGAGTATTACGACATTGAAGACAAACTATCTTTAGGTAATGCTACACAAGTACATAACTTAACGCAGCTGTTGCAACGCGCTGATATTATTAGCTTACATGTTCCAGAGACACCGCAAACTAAAAACTTGATTGGAACAGCAGAGCTTGCCGTGATGAAGCAAGGCGCTATTTTAATTAATGCTTCTCGCGGTACTGTGGTTGACATTGATGCCCTAGCTGAAGCACTAACAGAGAAGAAGCTTAGCGGTGCAGCCATTGATGTATTCCCAGTTGAGCCTAAATCAAACGATGAAGAGTTTATTTCGCCACTACGTGAATTCGACAACGTTATTTTAACGCCGCACATTGGGGGTTCTACTCAAGAAGCACAAGAGAATATTGGTATTGAAGTAGCAGGTAAACTCGCTAAGTACTCAGATAATGGCTCAACTATTACAGCAGTTAACTTCCCTGAAGTATCATTGCCAGAACTTGCTAACCGTAGTCGCTTGTTACACGTGCACCACAACCGCCCTGGCGTGTTAACGCAAATTAACCAAGCGTTTGCTCAGCACGGTATTAATATTGCCGCACAGTACTTACAAACGGACGAAGCAATTGGTTACGTGGTTATTGACGTAGACACCGTTCAATCTGAAGTAGCACTAAAAGAACTTAGTGCAGTTGAAGGCACAATTAGAGCCCGTATTCTTCACTAAGTAATCAGCTATCAGCTAAAATAATAAAAGCCGTACTTGAGTAATCAAGTACGGCTTTTTTACATTAAACTGGAAGCTGGCAACTTATTCTATTATTTGCCTTTTACTTCTAAATTTATAAATTTAACCAGCTCTTCGGGTTGCCCTGCTAACATCATTAGCTGCTGATTTACTTCCATCATGGTTTTACCTTCAGGCAGTTTAGCTGAGACACTAAGCGAATTTAGACCTTTAGCAAAGTCAGTTAATGCTTGCGCTATTTCTTCGGTTACCGGCGCTTGCTGTAACTGTTGAGCTAGCATCATTTGCATCTGCTCTAGTGTCATACCTTGTTTGGCTAATTCACTTTCTAGCAAAGTACTTAACTCGCCTTGGTTATCGAGCATTACACTCATAGTGCGTGGCTCTAACTTGCTCATTGCTTGCATAATAAGTGTTTGCTGTTGCAACTCTTGCTCGTAAGTAAGCGGTGTATCACCTGCTGTTTGCTGAGCTTTGCTTATTTCTAGTGAAGCATCCATAAGCGCTTTAGAATTAGCCAGCCCCATATTCATATCAATGCTGGCAATATCGTTGGCGTGCAGTTTAACAACTATATCGCTGTTACCTGATTGCTCATCGTAATCTAATGATGAGTGTAAATCATAGCTGGCCGAGGCAAGTTGTGCATTAGTATCTGCAGGCAGTGTAGCGACAAAGCTTTTATCAAATTGGAAGTTTTTCAGTGTAAAAGCAGTATGTGGCGATATTTTATCGGTTTCGTAACCTGTCACTTCCACATGCTCAACCGTGGCAATATTTTCACCCTCAGGGCTGGTCACTTCTATATTACTAATGGCAACACTATTTGAAATAACACTCGCCGATAGATCTGCATAGTTAAAGCTGGCACCTGTTTGTTCGCTAACCAAAGCCAACTGCTTATCGACCTCAGCGCGTACCTCTTGGGTTGCTACATAGTTTGCATAGCTTACGCCACCCACACCTGCAGCAATAATCGCGGCTGCAATCACTAATTTTTTCATGTTATTTCCTTATTAAACTCTTTATATAAGTGGCTTTAAGCAAGACTAACATTGAGAACATAAGTCGTTAAGCACTTTTTGTTTGCTAATTAATTAAACTAAGTAGCTCGTGCACGGTTTTAACCGGCGTTATTTTGGCACCCAGCCCTTCCATTGATTTATGGTAGTTACGAAATGGGATAAATATTTCAGTAAACCCATGTTGCGCCGCTTCTTTAACACGGGGCACACCACTGTCGATTGGGCGTACATCACCATTTAAGCTTAACTCCCCCATAATACAGGTGGTTCGAGGTACAACAAATTCGTTTAAACTACTCAAAAGTGCAGTAACAAGCGCTAAGTCAATACAGGTTTCTGATTCATCAATTTTTAAACCACCGACAATATTAAAAAACGTATCGTGGAATATTTTAGTTTTGGTGTGCTTACGTAAAATACCGGTGAGCATTTTGATCCGGTTCATATTTAAACCAACACATACTCGCTGTGGAAACTCTGCTTCGGTTTCAGTGGTTAAACACTGAATTTCTAGCAGTAAATTACGATTTCCTTTACGGATACAGGTAATTGTCGACCCCGGTGATTCAGTGGTTGAGCCCGATAAGAAAATTTCACTGGGGTTATCCACACTGAGCATACCGCGTTCACACATTTTAAAAATGCCGACGGTGTCTATATCACCAAAGCGATTTTTATTAGCGCGCAGGGTGCGCACTTGACCATCGTTGGTATCAATATGTAACAGTGCATCAACTATGTGTACTAAGGTTTGCGGGCCGGCTATTTCATTATTCTTATTTACGTGAGCAATAATAAACATAGTCACGTCGTTTTGCTTACAATATTGAGTTAATGCTTGAGCTGCACTTTTTACCTGAGAAGGTGAACCTGGGCTGCCATTAGCGGTATCGGTGACAACGGCTTGAATAGAGTCGATAACGGCAAACTTAATTTTGTTTTTATCCAGCTCTTCAATAATGGTTTCAACACTGGTTTCTGACAGTAAATAGAGTTCATCTTCGTTGTAATTTAGTTTTAACCGATTAACCCTATTTTTAAACTGCGATAGAGACTCCTCCGCAGTACAGTAAAGTGATGGCATACGCTGAGACATTCTTGCCACCAAATCAGATAGTAGTGTTGTTTTACCCGCCCCCGGATCGCCAGAAATAATATTAACCGAGCCGGTGGTTACACCGCCGCTTAGTACACGGTCAAGTTCGCCAATTTCAGTAAGCTGCTTTTCAGCCTCAGAGGTTGCTACATCATTAATTTTTTTAGAACCACCGCCAATGCCACCGGCATAACCACCTACACTTGCACGAGCAGCTACCTTTTTGTTTTGCCCTGCAGAGGGTTTAAACTCTGCTAAAGTGTTCCATGCGCCACAGCGACACTGGCCTTGCCAACGTTGATAGTTCATGCCACATTCTGTACAAACAAACTCTACTTTTGCCGCTTTAGCCATTTAAAACCTTACCTACTATTCTTTATTTTGAAATACACAGTGTTAAGCGCTTATTTTGCCATTGCTGGCTCTACCTTAGCAACAACGTCTTGTGGATCAGCGCATTTAGTATCATCAAATACGCTATACTAATGTAGTTTCACTTAACCTACTTTAGGGCATGTTTCTTGCTTTAAAAAACTAATTAACCCTTGCCAATTAATTGGCTATTAGAAAATAACAATAAATAACCTGAACTCTGGTTAAGAGATTTACTAACATATTGAATCAAAAAGATATTTGTGCTTATTTTTCTCTAGCTAGAGATTTTTAGTGAAAACAAGGCGAAATTACGCGTCAATAGCTCGCCTATTGCAAGTAAATTCAACGCAGTTAGCGCTGAAAATAGCTGCTTGAGATGGATTTATTATCCGGAGTTCAGGTTAAACACAAAGTAAAGTTACGCATAGTATCGGGCCGCATTTGGCGGTTTTGCGAGATTCGATTTATTAAATATTCTAATAAATAATTGCAACAGTATACCTACTTTTTAAATTAGACGGTGATGATTTATAAATGGCTGATGACGTATTGCTTAAGCATGAAGCGCTTGTAAATGAATTAAAACAGTATTTGGGAAATGCTAAGTTTGATCTCATTTTCAAGTCAAAAACTGCCGAGTTAACTAAACCCGAGCAGTTTTTAATAAAAATGGAAATGTCGCGTTTATCTCAGCCGATAGACCGCTTTATTGATCTTCGTGGTTTAGTTACTGGCCAAGTAAAACCATATGAATACAAGGGCAAGCAACACTTTATGGATGACACCGCTATTGAAGTATTCGAAGCGGCCATAAAACAACATAAAGATTACACCCTTGCAGTATACGAAGCGGTAATGAATACCGAAAATAATTATCGCGTATTACAACAGCAATCAATTACACCAAAAAAAGTAGAAGCTAAACCACAACATGAACTGACCACCAACGTTATTAAATTTGCAGCTTATGAAAATCGTAGTGAAGAGCGGATGAATTACTCAATTAAAATTACTATTGAGTATGACGGGCAAGCAAAAATCGATGCGAGTACCTCTGATATTTCACTCAGTGGTTGTAAAATTAAGTTGGCGTCGCGCTATAACTTAAAAAAAGGTCAGCTTATAAACATGCACCTAGTAGGCTTAGAGCAAGATTTTCAGCTTGGCCTAAAAAGTGGCGTTAAATATGAAGTCGTTGCGATAGAAAACACCTCTGAAGAATTTAATCATATCCGCTTAAAGCGTACATTTGAAGAAAATAACAGCGCGTTTGATCGTTTTTTAGAAAGCTTTATTCATGGTAATAAACGCCGTTATAAAGTGAATTTAGATAACACCCTGGATGCGGTTGTTTCTAAAGGGTATGAACAATATTATATTCCTAGGGTTAATTCTTTATATGTTTTTATTAGCCAGCAAAACGGCGTTTATTATCCTAGCCTGAGCTTAACCACTGAGAACAGTTTATTTATTCAGCGTTACTTTACTGATGAACGCAAAAAATCATGTCTTTACAATGTGTTAAATCATAAGCGTATTCGTACCTTGGCGCTAAAACCTGTGGCAGTAAAAGAAGAATATTTGTATACCTTTACCCATGTCTCTGCAGGAAAAATTTATTACTACTCAGCAACTCGTTCTGAGCTTGAGCAACAAACACAATTAAAAACGTTATTTTTTGGTTTTGGTAGCCGAAGAGACAGTTGGCGTTGCTTTAAATTACAACTAATGCCGAGTCATACTGAAGATGCTTATATTCCTTTATCTTTACCTAACTCTTTAGGTAAAGATATTGAGAAACTGAATAAACCACCTTCACCACGTGTTGAAGGCGCGATAAAAGACGTAAAATATTTAATGCTACTTACCCAAGTTGGTAATGAGCATGAGCAACAGCATTATCAACAATATGAATTTGATAAAGCCTTAGCCAATAAATTAAAATATTTTGGCCATAGTAAGCATGCATCTCCACCGGAGCTCAACACCGTGCCTCTAGAGTATGTAAATCTTCGCTCTAATAAACGCTATTTATACAAAACTAATGTAGTGATTAATACTCGTGATGCGGTATTGCATGGGTATACCCGTGATTTTTCAATATTTGGCTTACAGCTAGAGTGCAATCAAGAAGTGGACTTTAAAAAAGGCGATATTGTTTCGTTATCATTTCCTGATTTGCAAAAAATTACCAAAAACTATTCATTAAATCTTATTCAATATGAAGTCATGGCAGTGAGCAAATCGCTGACTACGATTAATTTGAAAGCGCATGCAGATAAAGGCTCATCTCATACTGGGGTCGATTTTTTTACCCTTTTAATCAATAGTAATAAACAAAAATTAAAAGTTGCTGAAGAGTCACCTAAAGTACCTGGGCTTTCTACAGCACTTAGAAATATGGTAACAAAAACGCTTTGCCAGTTTCCGATTTATTTACATAAATCAATGGCGCATTTTGAAATTGGCGCCATGGGATTTGGTTTATATCCAAGCCCACTGCATGTTATTTTACAAAATTTTGCCTTGTTGAATGCTAAAACAGACTTATCAAATATTATTACTAAAGCGCATATTATTGATGTGATCACCCCTAATATTAAAGATCGCACCCGTCAAGATCCGCCGCTAGAGTTTAGTTTAGTAATTAACTTTGATCCTAAAAAAGAAAATATAGCCGATGCCATTACCAGCCAATGTGTTTTAGGTACTGACTGTAGCGAGTTTAAACAGCAAGTAAGTAAAGGGCTTAAATCTGAGCTGGTTTTTATAATGCGTTTATATATTTCTCGCACTGGTCGACTCGATACTGACTACTTAGCAAACGAGCTAAAATACGTTAGCCAATACGCAATTCACAAGGCCAAAGACTTAGAGGATGCATTATGGTCTGTATCAGGTGTGGGCGACATTATTGATGTAAGTGATGAAGCACTTGAGCATTTAGCGCTCAACCAACAACAGGTTGAGCAAATGTCTAGACGAAAGCTAATCTGGTTAAATCGTTTACGTTAAACCTGTGATGGGTTTAGCGGAACCGCCAGCATATATAACAGTTGTAATAACGAGCCTTGGCAAATAGCTGCTTGGGCTTGCTCAACTACTTTTGGTTTACCATGTACAGCAACGCCTAAGCCAGCTTGAGCCATCATTTTTAAATCGTTTGCACCATCGCCTATGGCAACTGTTTGGCATTTTTCAAGCCCCAGCTTTTGTTGTAGCGCGTTTAAAACAACCGCTTTTTGCTCAGCATCAACAATCCCACCTAACACTTTACCAGTTAGTTTATTGTCTTTAAATTCCAGCACATTAGCATGCACTTCATCTAAATTAATCAGCTCCTGCACTCGCTCAGCAAACGGCACAAAGCCGCCCGATGCAATCGCTAAATACCAATCGTGGTGTTTTAAAATTTGGCATAACGCTTTAATACCTGGCATTAAAGGCAGTGCACTTTTAAGCTCATCAATTAAGCTCTTTTCAATGCCTTCGAGCTTGGCAACACGCTGGTGTAAGCTTTCGCTAAAATCAAGCTTACCTGCCATTGCCTGCGCGGTTACGTTGGCAACCTCGTCGTATACATTCGCTAAGCGTGCAATTTCATCAATACACTCAATAGTAATGGCCGTTGAATCCATATCCATTACCAATAATCCTGGTTTTTGTAAATCAGGGGGGCTAGTTACTTGCACTAACTGACACGCCAAGGTATTTGCAAAAGTTTGAAGTTCAAGTGGGTTTATTGCGCGCTCTGCATTTTCTATATAAAAACATAATGCCGGAGATAACCCTAAATCTGGCTGATATTGACAAATAGCTGTTACTTTTTGCTGGTGAGACGCAAAAAACTCAATAATGCTATTGATATGCTGAATATTAAAATCACCGCCAAAGGCAATACTAAATAACCCTTGGTTTCTGTTTGGTGTTGTATTTAGTGGTGTAAAAACACCTTGTTGGTAGCTAAACCATTTATTAAGAATAAGTGATGATGATAATAGCTCAGCGCTTTGCTGTGCCATGTTCGCGTTCGACATGGGATCTCCGTTTATATTTCCTGACATTTAGCTCATTGATAATAAGGATATGAGATACAAAATTCGCCATCAGGGGGGATTTAGGGTTATAGTGTAGTTGTAACATCAAATCAAAATGCTGTCAGCAGCATATACGGTGACTATGAAAAATAACCATCTTAAAAATCCACTTACAGCCTCGCAAAAAAAGCGTTTAATTCGTTTGTTATTGGCCGCGGGCTGCTTTGTATTATTAAGCTGGGTAGGAATAAACAGTAGCCACCAAAGCCATCAACTACTTTACGATAGTGCCAATAGTGCAGCCAAGTCACTCACTCAGTTTATGGCACTGAATGCCAAAAAACCGCTAATAGAAAAAAACAAATCGCAGCTCACCACCTTATGCAACAATATCAGTAAAGATGAGTTTGTTCTTTCAGCCACCATTTATGATAAACAAGGTGTAGTGCTTGCAAGCAGCGATAACTGGCAATCACATCATGTATATGGTTTATTACCAGACTCATCACCGGGCATTAGTAAATTAAAAACACCGTTTGTTGAACAAGTTATTTCTGACGACAATCGCCCTATTGGCTTTGTATCTATTACCTATTTAACGCGCGCTGCGGTATCTTCAAGCCATAATCACTTTCATGATTTAGGTCGCCAAGTATTACTTATGCTAGTAATTGCTTGTATTTTTACTTGGCAATTAGGCCGAGGGTTAAAACGCTGGCAAGTAAATCGCTATATACAAAAAACCTCAGAGCACGAAGCATAAAGCTGCTCAGCTAATCGATATTTATCGCTATTTGATTTTAAACTATGAAGCGCATTAAACACGTTAGGAATATGCAATGGGGTATTTATTTCTCCCTGATAACCATTTAGCGGCATTGAAGGTGAATCAGTCTCAAGCACTAAATGCTGTGACTCAAGCTTTGCTACAACCGCACGAGTTTTAGCAGCCCGCTCATAGGTGATAACCCCACCCACTCCAAGCTTAAAGCCCATTTTTATATAGTACTGTGCTTGTTGTATTGAGCCTGAAAAAGCATGGATCACACCGCCATTCTTAGGCTTACAACGCTTAAACGATTGCGCTATTAAATCATGGCTTTGTCTGTGATGCACAATCAGCGGTAACTCAAGCTCATTAGCAAGCGCTATTTGTTGCTCAAACAGAAAGGTTTGTTTTTCAAGATTTTCGATACTGCGATCTAGCCCGCATTCCCCAATAGCCACAAGCTGAGTTTTGTTTGTTTTAGCAAAGTTATACAGTGATTCTAAGTGCGATTGCTGATGTTGCTCTAAAAAATAAGGATGTAGCCCTGCAGCTATTCTAATTTGTGGGTAGGTTGCTTTAAACTCGAGTAGTTTTTGAGACTGCGCCAAGCTAATGCCTGGCACAATAAATTGATTAATGCCTTTAGCTACACAGGCATTAATAAGTGATTCGCGGTTTGTATCAAACTCACTAAAATCAAGATGGCAGTGTGAGTCTATAAATTGCAAAACCAGCAGCCAACTAAGGATTTAAGCGGGTTATTTGCCAGTTATTATCGGCCTGACGCTGATACATAAAGCGATCATGTAAACGATGCGCTCCGCCTTGCCAAAACTCGATTTTTTGCGGCACAACACAATACCCGCCCCAAAAATCAGGGAGCGGAATTTCACCTTTAGCGAATTTGTTTTTCATGTTGGCAAAGGTCTCCATTAGCACTTTACGCGAGGAAACTGGACGGCTTTGTTGCGACGCCCAAGCGGCTAATTGGCTTTCTTTAGGGCGAGATAAAAAGTATTTAGCAACAGCCGATGTAGGTAATGGCTGCGCTTCACCATACACAATTACTTGGCGTTCCATAGGGTGCCATGGGAAGTGCAAGGAAATTTTATTATTGCCTTTAAGCTCTTGTGCTTTACGTGAACCGGTATTAGTAAAAAACACAAAACCGTTATCATCTAAATGTTTTAGCAACACAATACGCTGTGAAGGCTGACCGGTTTCATCGACCGTAGCGACCACCATAGCTGTAGGGTCGGGCAAGTTACTGCCAACAGCATGCTCTAGCCAAGTTTCAAACTGCTTAAACGGATCATCAAGCAAGTTGTCTTCACTTAGCGCATCTTGCAAGTATTCACGACGAATATCTTCGAGTTTCATAAAATTCCCTCTAGGTTCTAGGTTCTAGGTTCTAGGTTCTAGGTTCTAGGTTCTAGGTTCTAGGTTCTAGGTTCTTGGTTCTAGGTTCTTGGTTCGTTGTTAATTT
>NZ_PNDI01000047.1:0-3965 GCF_005887465.1 Pseudoalteromonas sp. S1610
TAATTTCTTTTACCGTACCGGCTTGTTCAGCAGGTACTTCCATCGCAGCTTTATCACCTTCAACACTTAATAGTGATTGGTCAACTTCAACTTTATCGCCAACGCTCACTAGTATTTCGGTTACTTCTACTTCATCGCCACCGATATCAGGTACTTTAATTTCAATACTCATTGCAAACCTCTTATGCGTACAGTGGATTTAGTTTGTTAGTGTCGATGTTGAATTTTTTAATTGCTTCAACAACCACTGACTTTTCAACTTCACCACGTTTAGCAAGTTCAGATAATGTCGCAACTACCACGTAGCTTGCGTTAACTTCAAAGTGACGACGTAGGTTTTCACGGCTGTCTGAACGACCGTAACCATCTGTACCCAATACTTTGTAGTTATTGCTTGGAATAAATGAACGCGCTTGTTCTGCGTAGTTTTTCATGTAGTCCGTTGCAGCAACAGTTACTGAATCGTTTAATACACTAGTGATGTATGGCGTTTTTTGCTCGCTTTCTGGGTTAAGCATGTTGAAACGTTCAACATCTTGTCCATCACGGGTAAGTTCATTGAATGAAGTTACTGAGTAAACAT
The DNA here is from genome assembly GCF_005887465.1 of Pseudoalteromonas sp. S1610. Lineage (GTDB taxonomy): Bacteria > Pseudomonadota > Gammaproteobacteria > Enterobacterales > Alteromonadaceae > Pseudoalteromonas > Pseudoalteromonas undina. The sequence goes on from NZ_PNDI01000047.1 coordinate 584, forward strand.
CAGACGCAATACCAAACTCTTCGCTTAAAATTGCTGCAGCTTTACGCACTTCAGTCATGATAGTACCTGAGCTTAATAGCTGTACGTTGGCTTTTTTACCTTCGTAGCTTTCTAGCTTGTAGATACCTTTACGAATACCTTCTTCAGCGCCTTCTGGCATTGCTGGCTGATGGTAATTTTCGTTCATTAGCGTTAGATAGTAGTAAATGTTTTCTTGCTCTTCACCGTACATACGACGAATACCGTCTTGCACGATAACCGCTACTTCAAATGCATAAGTAGGATCGTAAGAAATACAGTTAGGTACCGTGTTTGCAAGAATGTGGCTGTGGCCATCTTCGTGCTGTAAGCCTTCACCATTTAGCGTTGTACGACCCGCTGTAGCACCTAATAAGAAACCACGTGCTTGTTGATCCCCTGCCATCCATGCCATGTCACCTACACGTTGGAAACCAAACATAGAGTAGTAAATGTAGAATGGGATCATCGGTAAGTCGTTGGTGCTGTATGATGTTGCAGCAGCAACCCATGACGACATTGCACCTAGCTCGTTAATCCCTTCTTGTAATACCTGCCCTGAGGTTGCTTCTTTGTAGTAAGAAACAATATCACGGTCTTGAGGGGTGTAATTTTGGCCATGTGGGTTGTAAATACCGATTTGACGGAATAAACCTTCCATACCAAAAGTACGTGCTTCATCGGCAATAATTGGCACAATATTTTTACCAATACCTTTATCTTTTAATAAGATATTAAGTGCACGTACAAAGCCCATAGTGGTTGAAATATCACGCTTTTGCTCTTCAAGTAACGGCTTGAACGCATCTACTTCTGGTAACTGTAACTTTTCAGAGAACTTGGCAATACGTGTTGGCGTGTAACCTTGTAGCGCATCACGACGTGCATGAAGGTACTTGTACTCTGGAGAATCTTTTTCAAGCTCTAAGTATGGTAGCTCTTTTAATTGCTCTTCAGATACTAAATCATCTAAGCCTAAACGAGAGCGTAAGTGAGCCACATGCGACATGTCCATTTTCTTAACTTGGTGCGCAATGTTTTTACCTTCAGCCGCTTCACCCATGCCGTAACCTTTTACTGTTTTAGCAAGGATCACTGTTGGGCGATCTTTCGTCTCTTCTGCTTTTTTAAAGGCGGCAAACAGCTTTGAAGGCTCATGACCACCGCGCTTAAGGGCGAAAATTTCTTCATCGGTCATATCAGCAACAAGCGCTGCTGTTTCTGGGTAGCGACCAAAGAAATGTTCACGTACGTACGCGCCATCTTTCGCTTTATATGTTTGGTAATCACCATCAACAGTTTCGTTCATTAACTGTAGTAATTTACCTGTGGTGTCTTTAGCAAGCAGAATATCCCAACCGCTGCCCCAAACAAGTTTAATAACATTCCAGCCAGCGCCTTTAAATAGGCCTTCTAGCTCTTGAATGATTTTACCGTTACCCATTACAGGGCCATCTAAGCGCTGTAGGTTACAGTTAATTAAGTAACATAGGTTATCAAGCTTTTCACGGGCAGCAAAAGAAATAGCACCACGTGATTCTGGCTCATCCATTTCACCATCACCTAAAAACGCATATACACGTTGGTTTTTAGTGTCTTTTAAGCCACGGCCATCTAAGTACTTTAAGAAACGCGCTTGGTAAATTGAAGAAATTGGACCTAAGCCCATAGATACCGTTGGGAACTGCCAAAACTCAGGCATTAATTTAGGATGAGGGTAAGAAGGTAGGCCTTTACCATCTACTTCCTGACGGAAATTATCAAGCTGTTCAGCACTTAAACGCCCTTCAACAAATGCACGCGCATAAATACCCGGAGAAATATGACCTTGGTAATAAACTAAATCGCCGCCATCAACATCATTTGGCGCTTTAAAGAAATGGTTAAAACACACTTCGTAAAATGCAGCAGACGATTGGTAAGACGCCATATGGCCGCCTAAGTCGAGATCTTTTTTCGATGCACGCAATACAATCATAATCGCGTTCCAGCGAATAATTGAACGAATACGGCGCTCAAGATTTACATCACCAGGGTAGGCAGGTTCTTGATCAACCGGAATCGTATTAACGTAGTTTGTGTTAATGCCTGTTGGCATATCAACACCGTCTAAACGGGCTTGTTCTAACACTTGCTCAAGTAAAAACTGAGCTCGTTCAACACCTTCTTCGCGCACAACCGATTCAAGAGCTTGTAACCACTCTTGTGTTTCTAGCGCGTCTACGTCAATTTTATTGACTTCAGACATATGGAGGTTTCCTTATGTTTAAAATACTAATTTTATGTATTGAATACTTCACTGTTAACTCAAGTTAACAGTGAATGTACTTGCTTAATTTTGTTTGGTGCGTCTTAAACTACGTTCAATTCGCGAATGCTCTTTACCCGCTTCAAGCAATGCTTCTTCAATATAGGCTAAATGCGCATTACTCGCTAAGCGAGCTTGTTCAGGATTACCGTCAATCACTGCATCCATTAATAAGCGTCTATGCTCAGCTAATTGGCTGCTTATATCTGACTTTTTAAGTAATACCGTTAAATTTTGTAAAACATTCTGCTCAAGTAAGCTTTGCATCCCTCTTACTAAATGCAGTAACACTACGTTATGAGACGCCTCTGCGATGCAAAAATGAAAGTCATTAATCGCTTTGGCTTTTTGCTTTAATTCATCTTTAGCTAATGCAATCTGATCAAAGCTCTGTTTTACTTTTGCAAAATCGTTGCTTGTGCCGCGAAGTGCTGCGTAATAAGCCGCAATTCCCTCTAGCGCATGACGAAATTCTAATAAATCAAATTGCGATTCGGGGTGTTTACTGATCAAATCAAACAACGGATCAGTCAGCCCCTCTTCCAATTGATTTTTTACATACGTTCCACCACCTTGACGACGGGTTACAAGCCCTTTTGCCTCAAGCTTTTGAATGGCTTCACGCAACGACGGACGCGACACTTCAAATTGCTTAGCGAGTTCACGCTCCGGTGGTAACTTTTCTCCTGGTGCTAACGACCCCTCAAGAATCATGTTCTCAAGTTGTTGTAAAATAACATCAGATAATTTTGCCGCTTTAATTTTTAAAGACATCAATCAACGTCCGCGTTGTATAAGTGCTAGCAGCCCATTAAATAAGGCTTTTAACTGAATGACCTGACCAAAAGGTAAATTGGTCATACCAAATTTTGCCATACGTTATCAAAAACCGTAATTACTGTCAATTTACAGCAGTTTTAAAGCCCTAAGGCCAGCGTAACGTAATTTAAACAAAGTTCAAATAATACACAGATCACAGAGGGTAAAGAAAGGTTAATAAGATGAAAAACAAATGGTCAGACCAGCTGATTTTAATTTTCGGGGTTCGGGGTTCGG
>NZ_PNDI01000048.1:0-101650 GCF_005887465.1 Pseudoalteromonas sp. S1610
ATCGGGTTCTAGGGTCTGTTGACCTTTGCGGATTAAAATTTGTTCAAACTAGGGGCGGTTTAATCGCGGCGCGAGGTTTGTAACCTAGTGGGCTAAGTAAAAACCGAGCAACAAAGAGTAAATCGCCCCTAGGCAGAACCCTTCGGGCAGCGCCTGTTTGGCATTGATGCTGCGTTATCGCCTATTTATGTGGAATATTCACACTACTTAGGCTCTTCCTTGCCTAAATACCAAACAGACTGCTGCAAATTTAATCTCAAAAGGTCAACACCCCCTAATTAACTTTGACTAAATTATTTATGCTTACCTGGTAACATAGAACCCAATACGCCATCTTGCTTTATTAAACCATGATAAAGTGCAGCGCTTACATGCATAAAAATAAACAGTAAAAATGCATAAGCAATGAGGCCATGTGCTTCACGAAAAAATGCATAGGTCTCAATATTTTTACTAACTAAATTAGGCAAAGTAAATATACCAAAAAAGCTCACAGAACGTTCATCAGCACTTTGCATTAACCAGCCTGAAATTGGCATTAAAATCATAGACGCATATAAGCCCACTTGGGTTAAATGTGCCGCTAAAGCCTGTGCTTTAGGCACACTTTGGGGTAATGCAGGGCTTTTATACAGTACTTTATTAATTAATCTTATTGTAACTAATATCAGTGCTAACACGCCAAACGATTTATGTAGTTGTATAGCTTCTACTTGCCATACGGCTAAACTTTGTACCATCGATAAACCAAGAAATAACATAGAAAGTATAATTAATGCCATTGCCCAGTGAATAAGCATACTCGACGCGGAGTATTTTGTAATTGTGTTCATTGACTCGTTCCTGTGATTAATTATTTAAAAGTACTTCTTTAGCACGACGACGAAATGACTCTGCATAGGCAGCGCCACGGGCACGTAAAATAGGATCGGCACTTGGCTCAATACCTGTTGGTAAAACCAACGGATCAAAATTCATGTTTTCACATACCCCACCCTCTTGTGCTTGCAGCTTTGTTATTACTAACGTACCGGCATTTATGGTTTTACGCGATTGTGGCCATAAAACAGTTGGGTTGTTTTCATCATCTTCTTCTGTTGCAAAGCTAAACAGCATATCAAACTTAACCGGAGCTTGAGCTACTTGGTCTTTAAGTTGTAGCTGCAATGCATCTGGTGAATCATTATTAAGAGGTTGGATGTTTTCATCACTTAATTGCGGTTTAGCTATCCAGCGTACTGCGTGCTTTTCATCATTTTTATCCACTAAATAAAACGCATTAATGCTGTGATACTGCTCAGTGGCAAAGCTATTGGTTGGTGTATAGCTTGCCTTCCAGTTATTAAAAGCGGCACTTTCAGGGTGCGCTGCAAAAAACGCTTTAATCTTTTCTGGGCTTCGCTTTTTAGTCACCGGATCGGGTGAAAGTGCTTGAAGTTGTTTAAAAAACGCATCCGGCGTAGCTACGGCCATAACCGGAGGCGTATTCATTGCCACCCGCCATTCTTGGTTATCATCAGTCGTTATAGAAAACGCTAAACTACGCACAGGTGCTTTTAAATCAGGTGCAGTTGGATTATTACCCGCAATAGAAAAGCGACCTACAAAAGGGGTAGCCCCTAAATCAAATACCTTAGCTTGCGAATACTTAGCAAGTTCACCCGTTGACTCAAAAGAGCCAGCTAAACAAATACCTTTTGCATGTGCACGACGAAACCCCTCATGGGCATTATCGCCTTGCTGTAAATTAACAAAACGCTGTGCAGTTACTACGTCACGATTAAATGCGCCGGTAAAATATAAAATCGTTAAAGCAAATAAAGTGATTATTGCCATTAAGGTGATTTTTTTACTCATGGTAGGATTAGACCTCGTGTGATTATTTTTTAATGGTTATGTTAGGAGTTATTCATAGTTAACATTACGTCTGTAAATAAATGGCTAACCATTACTGAGTGATGCCTTACGTTGAAGCGCTTTTATCAAGCGATACCAACATGACTTTTACAAGACCGCTGCTAAGCAATTAATATTTCAATTTAATTAATAAAAAATACAGTTTATGGTTTTAAATCTATAAACAACTTATGTTTATAGGCTTACACTTTTAAAAAAATGATTGTTAATTATACTTAGGCCTATATGAGCAAGTACTAAGTTGTAATTTTGGTGCTTTCTACACAATCAAACAAATTAATACAAAACCGTACAAGTAATAATAAACTGTTGAAATTAAAATGTTATTTATTACTCATTAGCTAACGGCTGCTTTCATTCAAGTAGTCAGTAGTTACTACTTAATACATTGCATTTAAGGTAAATTTGAAAACAAACTCAATTGGCTATTTTATAATTTTTAATTGCTTAAAAATGCCAACAATTAACAACGCACTTTTTATTTAAGGTAAACCAGATGATCAAAACACCTTGTTTTACTCAATTTAATTTGATTAGTATCATGTTTCTATTTTTATTAGCCGGTTGCTCAGAAAGTGAAGTCAGCACGCAAAAACAAAACGAACCACGTGCGGTTAAACTAATAACCATAGGTGATGAGTCGCAATCAAAAACGCTCACCTACCCCGCCACTATCGACACTATAAATAGCTCAAAGCTTGCTTTTCAAGTTAGCGGAAAGCTAGAAACGCTTAACGTTATTGCCGCACAAAACGTAAAAAAAGGCGATGTAATAGCCGTATTGGAACAACGAAACTTTATTAATGAGGTTAAGTCGAGCAAAATTCAGTTTGAAACCGCCGACAATGATTACCAACGTGGTTTAAAGCTCGCTAAAGATGGGGTTATTTCGCAACGAGATATAGAGCAACTAAAATCTAAAAAAGAAGTAGCTGAATCACAATATGACTCGGCGCAAAAAGCACTATCTGACAGTAAAATTATAGCGCCTTACGATGCCATTGTTGCTGAGGTGCCAGTAAAGCAGCTTGAAAACATAAGCGCGGGTCAACATGTTGTTACTTTATTTGGTAAAGGCGAAATGGAAGCGGTGGTAAATATTCCCGCTTCAATTGTGGCCACGGTTGACTCTAAGCAAAACAATGTAGCGTCAGTTATTTTACAAGATGTATCGACTCCCCCCATTCCAGCAACATTTAGACGTGCCAATTTAGAAGCTGACTCTGCGAGTCAAACTTATGAAGTGCGATTTGCATTTGCTGTACCAAATAACCTTAATATATTGCCAGGTATGAATGCCAGTTTAAAACTTACACGTGAAGCCAACTCAGCATCCACTCGTTTATTAGTGCCAACCTTTGCTATTTTTGAACAAAATGGTGAACACTTTGTATGGACGGTTGACGCTCAAACTATGCAAGCTTCTAAAACTCCCGTTACTATTGAAAATGGCATTGGAGAACAACTCATTGTCACTGACGGTTTAAGTGCTGGCGATGTAATTGTTGGTGCAGGTGCAAACTATGTAACTGAGGGTATGAAAGTACGTCCTTGGACTAAAGCATAGGAGCGCGGTCATGGATTTAGCAAAATGGACAATCAATAATAAATTAATTAGCACCATACTCATTATTTTAACGCTAGGGTTTGGTTTTTCATCCTATAAAAATATGGCGCGGTTTGAAGACCCCGAATTTATAATTCGCACCGCGCAAATGTTTGTCTCGTACTCAGGTGCAAGCCCACTAGAAGTTGCAAAAGAGGTAACTGAGCCACTTGAACGTGCAATTCAAGAACTACAAGAAGTTGATACTATATCATCCACCTCATCTACAGGTTTATCTGAAATTAAAGTAGAGATTAAATCAGAATTTTCTCCGACTAAATCTGAGTTGCAAGTTATTTGGACTAAGCTCAGAAACAAAATAAATGACACACGTCCAACATTACCGCCTGGTACTGGCACGCCACAAGTTTATGACGATTTTGGTGATGTGTATGGCTTGAGCTATTTAATAACCGCCGAAGGGTACTCACCCGACGAGTTACATGCCTACGCTAAAGATTTGCAAAGTGACATTTTACAAGTAGAGGGCGTAGCCAAAGTTGCTATGACAGGCGTGCAGCAAGAAGGCATATTTGTAGAAATAGCTCGTGAAGAGTTAGCCTCTTTAGGCGTGTCTATTAATAATATTTACGGCATTTTAGATGAGCAAAACGCTGTATTGAGCGCTGGTAACACTCAAATTGGCGATCAACGTATTTTTATCGACCCTACCGGAGAAATAAACTCCGTTGATACCATTAAAAATCTATTGGTTAGTGCCAGCGGTGAAGGTAAAACAATTTATCTTAAAGATATTGCCAATGTATACCGTGGCTTTCAAAGTCCAGCAACCAAATTAGTCCGTTATGACTCTAAACCTGCGATTTCACTTGGGGTCGCCAGTGTATTGGGTGCTAATGTGGTTAAAGTATTTGACCGCGTTGATGACAAAGTAAAACAAACTGAAAACCTCAGACCGCTGGGTATCACAGTGCATGAGTTTTACCACCAAGGTAAAGTAGTACAAGATTCAGTCGACAACTTTGTAGTGAATGTTTTAGTCGCACTGGTGATCGTAATGGTTACCCTGCTGCTATTTATGGGCTTGCGCTCAGGAATTATTATTGGCGCCGTATTACTGCTAACCATTTTTGCGACCCTTGCGACCATGGATTTGAGCGGTATACCCATGCATCGAATTTCTCTTGGAGCGCTGATTATCGCGTTAGGAATGATGGTTGATAACGCCATAGTTGTGACCGAAGGGATTTTAGTTGGTACACAAAAAGGCCGTAAAAAGTTAGACATTGCCAGCGAAGTCGTCAAGCAAACTAAATGGCCACTACTGGGTGGTACCTTGGTAGGCATTGTTGCCTTTGCGCCTATTGGTCTTGCCCCAGGTGATACCGCGGAATTTACCGGCCATTTATTCTGGGTTATTTTAATTTCTCTATTATACAGCTGGTTATTTGCCATTACCCTAACCCCCTTATTTTGTTATTGCTTGTTTAAAGAGCAAGATAGCGACACCTCAGGCTCAGCAAAACCAAATAAACTCATGGCGTTATATCAGTCTGTTGTGGTTTCGGCATTGCATCACCGCTGGCTTAGTATTGCCATTGTGGTTGCCACTTTTAGTGTGTCTATGTGGGGATTTCAATTTGTAAAATCAGGTTTTTTCCCAGCTTCTACTACACCGCAAATGGTGGTTGATTTTTGGCTACCACAAGGTACTGATATTGAAAAAACCAAAAAAGATATGCTCAAGTTAGAGGAATTTGTAAAGCAACAAAATGGCGTTGAAGGTATACAAACGCTTATTGGTGGCGGCGGGCTTCGCTACATGCTTATTTATGGTAGTGAGTCACCAAATAGTTCTTATGGGCAAATTTTAGCTAAAGTCGATGACTACAAAAAGCTAGATCAACTTTTACCTACCGTACAAAATTACATTGACGATAACTTTGTCGATGCTCAAGGCAAAGCATGGCGCTTTGTAATGGGCCCTGGTGGGGGCTCTAAAATAGAAGCCACATTTAAAGGGCCCGACCCAGATGTATTAAGAGAGCTAGCTGCACAAGCAAAAGGAATATTAATTGATGATGGCGGCGCTCTATCAATTAAAGATACATGGCGACAACGCATTAGTGTTATTGAGCCACAGTATTCTGCCATTAATGCACAGCGCGCTGGTGTAACGCGTAAAGCGGTTGCTGAAGCCTTACAGCAAAATTTTTCGGGGCAAATCGTTGGGCAGTATCGTGAAGGTGAAGAGCTCATTCCTATTATTGTTAGAGCGCCACAAGCTGAACGTGTAGACATAAACGATATTGGAAATATTCAAGTGCAAAGCAATATAACCGGTGAAACACTGCCCCTTGCGCAAGTAACCAATGGGTTTAAAACCGTCTGGCGCGATGGTATTTTAAAGCGTGAAGACCGCGAATGGACTATAAAAGCCCAAGCCGATCCACTACCAGGTGAACTAGCCTCAGAGTTATTTAATCGGGTAAGGCCTAAAATAGAAGCCATTGACCTACCTCAAGGGTATCGACTTGAATGGGATGGCGAATACGGACAATCGAAAGAATCTAACGAAATGCTGGCCTCAACTATTCCGCTGGGCTTTTTAGCCATGGTGCTGATTGTTATTGTGTTATTTAATGCTTTAAAACAACCAATTATTATTTGGCTTGTCGTGCCATTAGCCTTAATTGGTGTTGTCTTTGGACTGGTAACCACACAAATTCCACTAGAGTTTATGGGTATATTAGGATTGCTATCGCTCTCTGGTTTGTTAATTAAAAATGCCATTGTATTAGTAGATCAAATGGACATGGAAATTCGCCAAGGTAAAGCTGCATATAATGCCATTATCGATTCGGCAAATAGTCGGGTAAGACCGGTAATGATGGGCACACTGACCACGGTGTTAGGGGTTATTCCACTGTATTTTGATGCATTTTTCCAATCAATGTCTGTGGTTTTAGTATTTGGATTACTGTTTGCTACCCTGCTGACTTTAATCGTGATACCCGTGCTATATGCTATTTTTATGAATGTTAAACAAAATCAGTAAACGAGTAATTAAGCTCTAAATTGTAGGATTCGGTTAAACAATGTTCTGCTTTGACCGGATCCTTATTATACTTTAGTCAAAACTACAGTTAATTTAATAAACTTTATAGTAATTCTCATCCTTTATAATTATTATATAGTTACAAAATGTTTTCGTTTTGAAATTCAATAATAACACTTACTCCACGGATACTTTCATGCCAATAAAACGCTTACTGATCCTCTTTTTATCTTTAGCGTTTAGTGAAGCTGTTATTATGCTTTTTTTAGCCGCATTTGTTACCCAGTTTACCGGTGTTTGGCTTTCAGTAATATTAGATTCCAGCCTTATCGCGTTAGTAGCGATTGTCACTACCCTTTACTTATTTCGCGATAATGACTTTGTAACTCACCAAAAGCTCAGAACTGAGTTCCTTATTATAAAAATAGCTATGATTGTGTTCACTGTTGAAGCAATCATAATGTTTGCCTTTAATTTTGATGCTCTCATGTTAAAACAATGGCAAATCATGCTCATTGACGGCTTAATTTTAAGTAGCTTAAGTGTCTCGCTTATTTATTTATTCGTAATTAAATATGCTTTTTCATTAAACCAATCACATAACACACAAAAAAACACGACAAAACTGACTAGTTCATTGGCCTACTTTTGCTCTGCGGTATTGTTATATATCGCCTTATATATGTTTTACCAAAGCCAATTACAAACACGTATTAATAATGTTATACAACATGAAAAAAATGAATTAAAACAAGCAAAAAAAGCTTTTTTACAACAACTTAATCATGCCTCTCGTGACTTGCTGATTTTAAGAAACAATCATCATTTTAAAGATCATGACATTTTAAGTTCGGTCAATAGAGCTCAGCTAGAGCAAGACTATGCTAACTTTATTTCTATTAAAAACTTTTATACACAAATTCGAATTCTTGATCTAACAGGTAAGGAACTATTAAGGGTGCATAGAGACAAGCACAATGTTGCTATAGTCTCAGCAGAGCAGCTACAAGACAAAAGCCATCGTTACTATTTTAAACAGGCTATAAAAATGAACCCGTCAGCTATTTTTATTTCCCCATTAGATTTAAACTTTGAAAACGGTGAGATAGAACGCCCTTTTAAACCAATGATACGTTTAGCTTCTGTGCTAATGGGACCCAAAGGAACTAAAATAGGGCTACTTATCGTCAACCTTGAAGGAGCTCACTTACTTAGCCAATTAGACAATATCTCAAAAAATTCATCAGGCAATATTATGCTGCTTAATAAAGATAGCTATTGGTTATTTGGAGATACCAATAAGCAATGGTCATTTATGTTTGCTAACAGACCGCAACACCGTTTTAAAGATCAACAGCCACACATATGGCAAAGCATGCAAACCCAAGCGAATGGAATTATTGAAAATGAAAACAATGTTTATATTTATGATCACTTAACTTTATTAAACGACATGTTGCTCCCAAATAATATCGCTAATAGCCTAATAAACAGACCCGAATGGACATTAATTAATAAAGTCCCGCTGGCTAAAATAGAGAGTGAGTTTAGTAGCTTAAAGAAACTTATTATCGCTCTTTATCTTGGTATTATGACGTTAATGATATTTGTTATTTATACTTTTGCCATCCACACAATTAAAAGAAGAAAATATCAAGCCAGAGTAGAAAACTATGCTTATTTTGACAGTTTAACAGGGCTTTATAACCGCCGTATTTTTTTAGAGCAGCTTGATTTAGAAATCATAAAAGCAACGCAGCTTTCCTGCCCTTTGGTACTTATGTACCTTGATTTAGATTACTTTAAACCCATCAATGATGAATTAGGCCATGGTGCAGGTGATGAAGTTCTTAAAGAGGTGGCGATTCGCATCAAAAGTTGTTTGCGACAACAAGATATTATTGCGCGCATTGGGGGAGATGAATTTGCAGCAATTCTTCCTCAGTTAAACGATAAAAAAGCAATAGCGGATATTGCAGAGCGAATTATCACAAGTATTAACACCCCCTTTACTATTTTTGATCAGCAATGCAGCTTAGGTATAAGCATTGGTATTGCAACCAGCGCGTCAGAAACTCAAACCAGCATTAAGCTTAAAACACAGGCAGACCAAGCCCTTTATGAAGCTAAAAACTCCGGCAGAAACTGTTATCGCTTTTCCAAATAAACATTTTAAATTTAGTATTTTATAAATTTAAAATAAGCTTTGAAGCGAATACTTTTTTAAGGCATTAATTATCACTTTAAGTTCTAGCTTTAAGTATTAATATAGCCGGAGTTCTATTATGTGGTGAGGCTAAGAATTCATTGCATAGTAATGCATTAAGATTCATTCATTAAATGAACTATTCAAATTTATCAAATAAATAACATATCAAGTGCAGTCTATGTGTCTTCTATTTAGTCATACAAACGATAAATGTAAAAACAGCTTTATTTCAAATCAAAATTTTAAAAACGAGGCATTCTCATGTTATCAAAACGCATAATTCCTTGTTTAGATGTAAAAGACGGCTAAGTCGTTAAAGGGGTTAAATTTAAAGGCCACGAAGTGGTTGGCGATGTACTTACCCTAGCTAAAGCTTACAGCGAAGCCGGTGCTGATGAACTGGTGTTTTACGAGATCAGTGCAAGTGTTGAAAAACGCCTACTCGATGTCAATTTGGTGGAAAACATTGCCCGCCATATCGATATTCCATTTTGTGTAGCCGGTGGTATTAAATCGGTGGCTGATGCAGCTCGTGTGCTTGAACGTGGCGCTGACAAAATCAGTATTAATAGCCCTTCTATTGCGCGTCCAGAGCTAATTAAAGAATTACATGATGAGTTTGGCAAGCAGTGTGTAGTTGTTGGCATTGACAGCTTTTTTGACGAAACAACCTGTGAATATCTAGTTTATCTAGCTTACTGGCGATCCTAATGCGTCAAGCCGCAACGGTTACGACAACGAGCAACTCAGCAAAATACGCCAGCTGTGTGATACTTCTTTAATCGCCTCAGGCGGTGCAGGCAGCATGCAGCATGCAAGATTTTGTTGATGTATTTCAACAAAGCCAAGTGGATGGTGCGCTCGCAGCCAGTGTTTTTCACAAAAACGTGATAAACATCGGTGAACTAAAACAATTTTTAATCGATAACCAAGTGGCAGCAAGACTATGCAAGTAACCTTAGAAAAACAAACTCAAGTTGCTTTCGCTAAAAGCGAGATGATCCCTGCCATTGTTCAAGATGCCCGATCTGGCGTAATTTTAATGCAAGGCTTTATGAACAGCGAAGCGCTAAAAGCTACACTGCGTCACTGTTCGCAGAAGACTTAAGCCGTAGCTGTCAAAAAGTAGGTGGAGAAGGTGTAGAAGTGGCACTTGCGGCAATGAAACACGACAAAAATGAACTTACCAACGAATCGGCCGATTTGTTGTATCACCTCGTTGTACTATTACAACGACAAGGGTTAGAACTCACTGATGTAGTTGCTTGCCTACAAGGTCGTCATAAGTAAATACAACGATTACTGTGTGCGCCATTATGTGGAGCACATCGTTATAACAAGCCATAATTTTCTTTTTAATTCAGCCTTCTCAATAGCATTTATTCTCTCCCTTAGGTATCCTTTAGCTAATATTCAAGGAATAGCTATTACAAAAGGATAGCGCACTATGAAAACTTATATATCGCTTATACTCACTGGTCTTATTTTGTCTGGATGTAGCAGTTTAACCAGCGAGCAAAAAGCCAAATTAGACAGCTTAACGCCCTGTGAAAAAATGGATGGCTTAATAACCGAATTCGATAATCGATTTGATGCGTTAAAAGACACCAAAGTACAAAACTCATATTTAGATGTGTGGACTGCAAAGTACAACGTATTTGGCGATAACTGCCAAGTGACTAGCTTTAACAATCAAACTGTGACCTATCAATGCCAAGAAAGCTACAAAGATCAACAGCAGGCGGTAGCTATGCATCAACAAGCAGTTGAACTCACTCGCCAATGTTTAACTAAAAAAAACAACTGGTTAGAAACACAAAAAGAGTCAGAAACGTCGCTGCGTACTACCTTTGTACTTGATGATAAGTCGCCGGTTATTTCTGTTTATACCAGCAAAACGTTATCAAAAATTAAAACTTGGTCGACCTCTTTAGAAGTAGGAAAGCCCGTCGCCACTAAATAATGACGAGAGAATGTATGCGCCAAACACCCAGTAAACAATCCACTCATTTAAAAACAGACTGTATCGGTGAATGTTATAGAATGAAGGGCTACTGTACTGGGTGCGGTCGCACCAGCGACGAAATATTCGACTGGATTATTTTAACTGACGAACAAAAAGAAGCAATATTGGCCTCCCCTCGTGAAGATGCCAAAAAAGACTAGCTTAAATTTTTAACCGTTAAGGCGCATTACGCTGTGATGGGTCACGTTTAAAATCTTTGCTTAATTGCTTAGGATCTAACGCTTCACGTTGTTTGCTTGCGCCCTCAGCCCACCACATTAATTGATTAAAGGTGCGCGAAAAATAGCTATCCCACGATGTTTGCTCTGCCGCATTGTTTGCTTCACCACTTTCAATAAACACATCCTGTGCTTTTGGTACATGGATCATTGCTGATACCGGCAAACAACCCAGTTCACTTAAAAAGCTGCGCATGCCAACAGCAGCGCGCACGCCGCCCCACTGCCCTGCAGAATAGGTCACAATCGCGCTGGGTTTATAGCCAAATAAAGAACTACCAAAATGGTTTAGCAAATTAGCGAGTGCCGGACTCATAGAATGATTATATTCAGGGCTTACCATAACAAAGCCATCACATGCTTTAATTTTTGCAGCTAAATCAGCTAGCTGTTTAGGTACCTCAGCCTGCGTATAGGCAAAGTGCGGTTTAAACACAGGGTCTAAATCGTAATCGAGCGGATCAATAAGCTCTATTTCATGCTCAGAATAGTGCTCAAGCAAACAACGCTCACATGCTTTTGCTACTCTCTCCCCTAAACGGGCAGGCTTAGGTGGGGTACTTTTTCTAACCGAACCGAGAAAAATTAATAACTTCATGTAACGGTACTCCTTTTTGATTACAAGAATAAATACCTCAAAAAGTTTGAGGTATTTACCGTACGATTTAGGCCTTATCAAGCGCTTGGCTTACATCGGCAATAATATCGTCAATGTTTTCAATACCCACCGATAAACGAATTAAATCGCGGCTAACGCCAGCATTGGCCAGCTCTTCATCATTTAATTGTCGGTGAGTAGTAGATGCTGGGTGGCAAGCCAGCGATTTAGCATCGCCAATATTTACCAAGCGTAAAATCATGTTTAGGGAATCAATAAACCGCGTACCAGCCTCTAAGCCACCGGCAATACCAAAACTTAAAATACCTGACGCTTTACCATTGGTAATTTTTTGGCTCATTTCGTTATATGGGCTTGATTTTAATCCCGCGTAATTAACCCAAAGCACCTTAGGATGGCTCTCTAAATATTCAGCAATTTTTTGCGCGTTTTCGCAGTGACGATCCATTCTTAGCCCTAACGTTTCAAGGCCAATTAAAATATCAGAGGCGTTTTTAGGCGCAAGCGCCGCACCGGTGTTTCTAAGGGGTACAACACGGCAACGACCAATAAACGCCGCCTCAGCAAACGCATCGGTATACACTACATTATGGTACGACGGATCAGGCTCATTCATCATCGCAAAACGAGTCGCATTGGCTTTCCAATCAAACTTGCCCGAATCAACAATCATACCGCCAATCGCGGTTCCATGGCCGTTAATGTATTTAGTGAGCGAGTGCACCACAATATCGGCACCTAACTCAAATGGACGACACAGATACGGCGTAGCCACGGTGTTATCTACAATTAAAGGCACCCCTTTGCTGTGGGCAATTTTCGCAAGGCGAGCAATATCAACTATATTTCCTGCAGGGTTACCAATTGACTCACAAAAAACTGCACGGGTGTTTTCATCAATGGCGTTTTCAAAACCGTCAAAATCATCGGCTTTAATCATTCGCGCCTCTATACCTTGGCGCGGCAAGCTGTGGGCAAATAAGTTATAAGTGCCACCATACACTTGGCTGGTGCTTACAATATTAGTGCCCACTTCACATAAACATTGAATCGCATAGGTAATCGCCGCCATACCCGAGGCCACAGCCAGCGCACCAATACCGCCTTCCATCGCGGCAATACGCTGCTCAAGCACCGCATTGGTTGGGTTCATTATGCGGGTATAAATATTACCAGGCACTTTTAAATCAAATAAATCAGCGCCATGCTGGGTATTATCAAAGGTGTACGAAGAGGTGTTATAAATCGGCACCGCCGCCGACTTTGTGGTGGCTTCAGATTCATAACCATGGTGCAACGCTAAAGACTCAAGTTTCATAATTTATTCCTTCAATATAGTTACATCTAACGTAGCATTTAATGGTTACAAAGTGCACATGAAATATACTAAAGAATGTTGAAGGAAATAAACTTAAGCTAAAAACGGTAAACAGCACGAAGTTGTTAGCTATTTAAAGTAACGCAAACAAGCAAACGAGATAGATAATAAACGCTGAGCAATGCAGGGAAAGCTTAATTATAATAGGTAAGCTGATTAATTAGCTGATTTAGCTTAGGTCATAAAAAGCCTTTCTTTTATATAAAAGTCCATAGCATAAACAACACCAACTCTGATACACCGAGCAGGTAGCGCCTTAGTCCAACAAGCAAAACTGCAACACAAATAGCGTGTCGCATAAATACTAAAATGTTATTCCTATCGACGCTTGAGAACTCTTAATTAGTCCCCATATAATGTGTGCATATAGTTTTACAGGGACAGCGCACTTATGAAATCTCGTGATCTAAACACAATACATGACTTGATCGTTTCAAACTATAGAATTGAAGCGATTGGCGGCGGTAAATTCCTTCATTCTTTTACTCCAGCAACGACACCAACTGTATACAAGTTTATTGCTAATGGGGCTCCTGAAGTAGAAGAGGGACAGCGTTACAATATTGGTTACTTTGTAGACGAAGAAGACAACCGTATTGTAGATTTATCCGCATTATCAAAGAATACAGAAGTTAACCCAATAATTAGCCTGTTGTTTGCTAAAGAAGAATCTAAAGGTAAGCATGCAATCAATAAAGGTAAAAATGATGAGCGTGTAAAGCATGATGATGAAGACGGTTACTACTGGGGTAAAAAATACGCATGGCGTGAATATGGGCTTGTAGTTCCAAAACAAGTCTTCTACGACTACCTAAAAGAAATTGAACACCCACATATTGAATGCGAGACAATTAATCCTGATTTGCCTTTTACAGCAAATGAAAAGTCAATTGCATATTTAGACGATGGGCTTGCTGAAGCTATCGAGGAACTAATTGAGAGTGCTGAGAAAGCAACTAAAGCGCTCTACAAATCTCCTTTATTTTCTCGTCGATTTACTATGCGTGGTATTGCAGCGATTACCGACAAAAAATAGGCATAACAAACTGTTTAAGAGTGATTCGCAACGCGTGGCTGTTTTGTCATGCGTTGCGTTTAGTGTTTTAAGGTTGTATGCGGTGGCATCGGTATTCCGTTGCTCACATCTGAACAAAGCTTAATACAAGATATGATCTTATGAATGTCGTAAAATGGATTAGTGAAAACGAGATAACGCTATTAATAGAAGAACAGTCCGTTCTAGAGATTCTAGGTGACTATTCAATCAAATTGTATAAGCATCCAAAGGTAGGTTCGAGAGTAAATAACAGTTATTTTTATATTAGGTACAAATCTAACGTTAAGTTTTCGTCTGGGCCATATGAATTTCCAGATAATCCCGTACTAGAGAGTTTTTGTACAATACTAAGTAAACTAGATTTCGTATTTTGGGGCACATTTAAAACCGAAATTGCACCACTACACTTTATGGAAAGTATGCAAAGAAAAAATAAGATCGATAAAAGCTTTCTATACATAGAAGCTGGCGAAGATGTTGTTAAATCAAGTAAATTAGAAAATGAATAACATGGAAATTTATGAGTCAATGCCCTCGCTGTGAACATAAATTAGATGTTTTCAGCTTTTCTTTATCTGTATTTCCGTTTTACTTTAAATGTGCCAGTTGCAAGACGAGATTGAAACTTATCAGCTCAAAATTATTTTGGGCTATATTCTTATTGTATTCGGCAGTCGTGTTTACATTGATAATGTATATTCTGACTCTTAACGAATACGGTTTAGGCGTAATATTAACCGTATCAGGCTGTCACCTTACATACTCAGGAAAGATAACGTGGCACTACATGGCAGTGACTAACTAAAAACAGCTTTGTTTTATATCTTCCTCTAAAAGCGCAGCGTCTCTTCGCCCTCTTTGTAAATCAATGATTTCAAAATCTAATTTTACAAAGATAACTAAATAAGCAGGAAGCGAGAAAACATAACCATAACGCATTCTAGCTCAAACTAAATGAAATGGACTGAAGGCTAGCTTGGTTTTTGGCTATTTTTCATCATTTCTAAATAGCGCCCTTCAATGAATTTTTTTTCTTTTGTAAGGTGTTTCAGTGCGTACTGGGTTTTCTCTAGCTCTTGCTTTAGAGTATCTAATTCCTCACTACTTTCTGGCCCGTCAGTTTGTAACTGCAATTGCTGTAGCAGTTGGTCTTGCTCTGCAATTTGCCTTTTGTATTCGTTTAAAGTGTTAAGTAATCTTGTTTGATCGGGCGTTGAGGATGCATCTGCGTTTGATGTTTTATCACTATTCTCGCTTGCGGTTTTAAGCGCTTCGTAATCTGCTTGTAACTGGTCTATTTCTTCTTGAAGCACAGTCACTGCATCATATTGTGCATAGAGTTTTTGACGGGTAACTTTTAATTTTTCAACACTTTTATCCAAATCCCCTTTAAGTTTGCGAATTAGCTTATGCGAGCGTTTTAATTTTTTATTGAGATCATCGATTAGCTGTTGTTCTTTTTCGGTAACATGATCTTTGGTTGATGAAGTAACCTCAGTCAATTGCTGTTGTAATAGCATTTGTACACTGATTAACTCAGCGATAGTTTTTCGATTATCGTTAACATAGCTCATAGCGTTTTCAACAGACTCTCTGCACATAGCTAACGTCGCATCATCCATTGTGCCGTTACTTTTAACCATGCTAAGTGCAAATGCCCTAAACTCTCTGAGTATCAGTAAAAGAATATAAAACCACGCGGCTAAAATAAGTAGCCCAAAATTTATAGCAATATAATGATAAACCTCTGGCGGAAATACGGCATATGGCATTATTTAGTTATCTTAAATTAAGTGTTTATTTACTAGAGTTTAGCGCTGTGAAAAAAATCTGCCATAATAACAACAACATTAAAAAAAAAGTTACCTGTGTGAAAATACTTATCGTGGATGATAGCCATGCAACACTTGAAATAGTACGCCGAGGGTTGGAAAAGTTTGGCTATCGGAAGTTATTAATAGAAAAAGCCAACAATGCTAAATCTGCGTTAACGCTGATTGGTAGTTGGCACCCCGATATTGTGCTTACAGACTGGCATATGCCTGATATGTGTGGAGTTACGCTATTACGTGCAATAAAGCAAAGGCAACTTAATATAATAGTCGCGATGCTAACCACGGTTGATGAAAAGTCTCAAATTGAAGAAGCCATTAACTTTGGCGCATCTTTTGTTCTATCAAAACCTTTTACCGATGAACAACTTCACGATAAATTATTACCTCTGGTGCAACTTGTAGAAAATAACGAAGTCATTCCTGATGAAATTGAATTAAATGATGATTTAGCGTTACCAAAACTGTCGCAATTAGAACGTTTGTTTCATAAACATATAAGTCAGTCTTTAATCGTAAACACAATTCAACCGCAGGTATTCGATGAGTCTAAAGTCCCCTGTGTCATGGCTGTTTATGAGGATCCAAAAAGTCAAAAAGTACGTGCCATTGCCATACTTGATATTTATGCCGCGTGCGTAATGGCAAGTGGCTATAGCAGCTTGTCGGCTGAAGATATTAGTAACTCTATATTGTCAGGCGTTGTGACGAATACAGCATTAAGCGCATGTAAAAAAGCGTTAACGGAAACGGCTTTTGCCTTTTTAGACAAACGAACACGCGTTAGTTTACAAATCAAAACGGTCAAAGTGATTACCACGCCTTTTCGTAAGCTCACTTTGCTGTATAAAACACCTGCTGAAAAGCGTATTGATTTTAGCTGCCAGCTTGAGGGCATGGCACAAGGTAAAATTATGCTGGTTGGTATTTAATAAATTAAACTTACGTAGTTACCATTATAAAAAAGTTTAATTTTAAAAACACCCTGCTCCTACAAAAGCGCAGCGTCTCTGCACCCTCATGGTAAATAAATTACTTAAAAACCTTATTACACAAAGAGAAGTGAATGAGTAAAAAATGAGAAACAAAAACCATCACACAGTCTTAAACGCGCCAGTGAAAAGTCAAATATTACCCCCCCGAAGCCCGAACCTCGTAACCCGTACCCTAAGTTAAATTAATCCAAACATGTTTAAACAAAAAAGGCGCTTCCAATTAAGGTAAGCGCCTTTTGTTATTTTAACTGCTACTTATTTTACGATTTTCATTTCGTCTAATAAGTTTTGGGCGTTATCTACTTTATCCATTACCCACAGCATGTAGCGTGAATCTACATGAATTGAGCGATTTAGTTCAGGGTTGTAATCCCAATCACCAATAATGCTTTCGTACACACCGTCAAACAGTAGACCCACCAGCTCAGCATTGCCGTTAAGCGTTGGCGAACCTGAGTTACCACCTGTCGTGTCTACATTTGATAAAAAGTTAACTGGAACAGTATTCATGCCACCAGTGTAATCACCATAAAGCTTCGCTTTAATTTGCTCTTGCAGCTTTTTAGGCGCATTAAATGGGTCAACATCGGTGTTTTTAGCCAATAAGCCTTCAAGTGAAGTAAACGGCGTAGCCACTAATCCATCTTGCGGAGAATAACCGCCTACCGTGCCGTAAGTTACACGTAATGTGCTGTTTGCATCGGCGTAAACCGGTTTGTTTTGCGCTTTGTTAAAGGCAATAATTGCACTCATTAACTCTGGGCGAGCAGCTTGTAACTTACCTGCCAGGGCTTTTGACTTATCTTCCTCGGCTTTCATCACAGCAAATATAGCTTTTGCATATTGCATGAATGGGTCTTGGCTTTGGTTAAGCTGACTTAGTGTTTGTTCAAATAATGAATTACGTACAATTTCGTTATCTAATCTTGATTTGGCATACATTTCATCTAACAATGCACTTTGTTTTGCTTTATCAAAACCGTTTTCTAAAGCAAAAGCTTTATCAATTTCACTAAATCGCTCTGCTTTAGGTAATGCTGCATATTGCTCTAAAAAGTGCAGTAATATAGCTTTATCTACATTGGCATCAAAGCGACGTGACATACGCTCAAGAGAAGATTTAATCCGCGGTAAATCGCGTTCTTGGTAACCTGATTCGCGCTCACTATTTGGCTTTTGTTTTTCAACCGCTAAGCGGTATAAACGACGTGCCGTGCTGATCATTTGTGAGCGATGAACATAGCCTACCATACGGTCGCGCTCACTGTGCTCTTGCGATTGTGCTACTAATGCCGATAACTCATTAAGCACATTCCCGTAGCGCTGTTTACGCTCGCTATCGCTGTTTATCCAGCTTGTAAGCTCTTGTTCAAACTGTTTTTTACGCTCAAACATGGTGCCTTTTTTGAAGCTTTCAATCATCGAACCATAGTTTTTAATGTAGTTGTTGTAACCTGCTATGGTGCTTTCGTAAGCAATACGGGCTTTGCTGCCATCTTCTGAGTTTTCTTCAATTAGTGACACGTATTTAGTATTGTGCATGCGCGCTTTAGGGTAACTGTCGTTAAATACGTAATCAACCTCTGCGGCAATACGGTAACGATTGGTACGCCCTGGATAGCCAGTTACCATAACAAAGTCGCCCTCTTGCACGCCTTTAGCACTTACACTTAAGTAAGACTCTGGCACGTACGGTACGTTATCTTCGCTGTACTCTGCTGGCTTGCCATCTTTACCTACATAGGCGCGGTAAAAACCAAAATCGCCTGTATGGCGCGGCCACATCCAGTTATCGATATCGCCACCGTATTTACCTACGCCCATGGCAGGTGCATACGCTAAACGTATATCTTTAATTTCCAGTGATTTAATGAGGTAAAACTCTAAACCACCATGAAACGAATACACATTACAACGGTAACTAGCATCAGCTTCACACTGTGCAACGAGTGCTTTTTGATTCTTTTCTAACGCATCATAGCGTGCTTTTGCGCTTAGCTCGTTAGTGCCGCTAATCACTTTATCGGTCACATTGGTCACTGTTTCGGTTACGTACACACGTGAACCTGGCGCAGCTGGTAGGTCTTCAGCCGGTGTTTTTGCTAAAAAGCCATTTTCTAAAATGTTATTTTCAGGCGTTGAATTATATTGCACCGAACCATAAATACAGTGATGGTTAGTTACAACTAAGCCTTTTGGCGAAACAAACGAGGCTGTACAACCGCCTAAGCTGATAACCGCATTCATTGGAAATTCGGTTAATTTTGAAATTGAATCAACGCTAATTTCAAGCCCTTTGGCTTTTAAAATTGACTCAAGCTCTGGTAGTTGATGAGGTTGCCACATGCCTTCATCGGCATGAGCCGTAGAAGAAAGAGCCAGTGAACAGGTTGCTACCAACGTGGCAACAAGAGGTTTTAAACGCATTATAGAATCCCTTTTATTATTGAACCAGCAGATTACTCATTAAGTATGAGTCAGGTCAACTGCGCTGAGATAAATTGTTACAATATAGCGCCCAATAAACAAAAAAGGAGCCTAAGGGTTTGTGACCCTAAGCTCCTTTTTAAACAATATGATATACGATGTTAGTCGTCTTTTTTCACATCATTTGGATGCGCTACGCCCATCCATGCTTTAAACAGCGCTTTTTGCTCAGCAGTAGCATTTTTATTAGCGACTACTTTTTTAGGTTTGTCGAAATCTTCAGACAACACAAGCTCAGTCGACATTAATGCATCACGGCGAATAAAATCAACAGTTACCTTGTCTCCTGCTTTAAAGGTTTCTAGGCTCGCGGTTAAGTTTTTCCCTACATGCTTTTTGTTAATAGCGACGAGTTTATCGTCGGTAGTTAAGCCACCTTGCCATGCTGCGCCATCGCGACGTACATGGGTAAGTGTAAGTAACTCACCAGTATTTTTAGTAAAGGCATCTAAGCTTGGTGTGGCCTTGGCTTTTTCAGGCAGCTCAAAGCTTAAACCAACTTTTGCCAGTAATTCATCAAAATCTAGGCTGGCTGGTGTGCTAACATTTTCTTGCCACCAAGCGCTGTAATCACGTCCTGATAGTTGTTTTAAAATAGCTAATACGTCTTGTTCAGTAAAACCCGCAGGTAGCTTATGTTGCTTATAAAGCTCGTTGTGTACGTCTTTATAGCTTATTTTACCTTGGCTTTTTTCAAGTAGGTCGATATCTAACGCCATCGACAATAACGAGCCTTCAAGATAAATATTAGTGCCGTAATTACGTGCATGATCGCCACCTTGATTTATCCATTTATCAAAGCTGGTTTCACTTGCACTTTGCACTTCACGTCCCGGTGTTGTGAGGTGGCGATTAATGGTTTTACTAAAGTTCTTAAAATATTCATCGGTGGTTTGAATACCCGAACGCACTAATAAATGATCTTCGAAATAGCTGGTAGACCCTTCAGCAATCCACAGCAATTTTGAATAATTAATATTAGTGTAGTCATATGGCGCAAGCCCTTTAGGACGGTATGCTTTTACATTCCAAGTATGAATAAATTCATGTGCCGCTGTACTGATAAAAGCTAAATAGTCTTCACGTTTAGCAAAGCGATCACGTGGGCGTTGAATAATAGTTGAGTTTAAGTGTTCGGTTGCACCGCCCGCGCCCGATGTAGCATGCACCATAAATACATAACGCTCATACGGGTAGCTGTCCCAAATTACATTGCCCGTTGCCACTAGCTTTTTCAGATCGGTTAGCATCAGTTCTATATCGTAATTACCTTCGCCCCACACCACTAGCTCATACTCACGGCCATCAACCTCAAAAGTACGCAGTTCGTTAACACCGGTTTCTATTGGAGAATCAACTAGCACGTCGTAGTCACTGGCTTTAAAGCTGTGTTTATTTTTATA
This sequence comes from Pseudoalteromonas sp. S1610, assembly GCF_005887465.1. GTDB lineage: Bacteria > Pseudomonadota > Gammaproteobacteria > Enterobacterales > Alteromonadaceae > Pseudoalteromonas > Pseudoalteromonas undina. Next base: position 20,767 of record NZ_PNDI01000048.1, read on the forward strand.
GTTTTCCATACCCGACACAGAGCGCCATGCTTTAGGTACGTTTAATTCAACCGTAACTGGCTCTTGGCGAAATGACTCGCTAAACATAAAAAAGCCTGATGCATCAACAAACGCATGGCTATCGTCAATATGGCGAGCGCGCTTACCTAACTCATTGGCATACACTTGGTAATCAACATTAACTTGAGTCGGCTCGTTTAAATGAACACGCCATGTGCTGTGGTCTATTTTTTCCCACTTTAATGCATTACCTTCATCGTCGCTGGCTTTAAAATAGCGAACGCCATTGGCAAGGTTTAAAATTTCATAGCGACCAGTACGCCATGCTGGCAATTTTACATCTAAATATGATTGCGCCGTTTTAGGAAACTCTACATTTACATCACCTAAATGATGCTCTGGCTGAGAGATATTTAAAGCGTAGTTAACGTCGGCAAATGCTGGTGCTGAACAGGCAGCTAAAATTGATAAGGCAAGTAGCTTTTTCATGAAGGCTCTTTTTTATATAACGTATTGTTGTACCAAGATTAACAAGACCCATTTTAAAAGTGAATTAAAAGCGGTAAATGCACTTATATTTAAGATCGCTCGTATTTTGTTATTAAAAACATTAAGTTTTTGATCTCATCCCTACTATTAATATGTTTTTGTTGTAAACTAAAACAATAGAGGTATTACGATGATGGTGTGTAGGTGTCTAGGAGCTCCAATACGGTGGAACAAAAACTAAAGCAAGCAATCGACAGTAGAAAAGTAATAGAAAGTGCTCGCCAACATCAAGTTAGTACGCTTTCTAATTTTGCAGCTAAGTTGTCTTTAAGCTGTAAGGGACTTGATACTGAGCTTGATAACCGCCTAGCTAAGTTTCGAAGCGCGTTAAACAAAGGAATGAGTTTTGAAGACTTTGCTCCTTTAGTGGATGATATTTTAGCTTTGCTTAAAAACCAAGAAGCCATTCAACTAGCACATCAACGCGACCTTTTTACCAGTGTACAAAATGCAGGTAAGCAATTACAACAAACCAAAGGCTTGCCTGACGATACTCGCAGAACACTGCGTCATTTGCTTGATAACGAGCTAGACGATATTCAATCTGTACATGGCTTTATTCCTATATTAAACCAGCTGATAACTTTTTATCATCAAGCCTTAATTGCTAAAAGCAACGACGCCTTTGAGCCTCCGAACCTAAGTGCCCTCACTGAAAAGCTGTTTAAATTAGTCAGTCAGCTAGTTCTCGAAGAAGAAGCCAACGAAGCGTTGTATTTAATAAAAAAACGTATCGCTAAAAATAAAGCCGTAGACCAGCTACTTGATGCAGCAATTGATGTAATCACACTTATTGTACAAAGCATTCAAGTTGAGCGCGCGTCAGCACAAAGCTTCTTAACCTCTTTAAACCAAACACTCGGAGAGCTACATCGCTCATTAGTATCGACCAGCGAACATTCTGAATCGATGACTGTTGAGTTTGACTCAATTAATCAACGAATTGGTGAAAAGCTAAGAAATTTAAATACGCAAACAAATAAAGCAACATCAATTACAGAGTTAAAGCAATTGGTTGAAAATGAGTTACGCTCATTAAGTGCTGATATTTTAGAAAAAGAGCAGCTAGAACAAAAAGATCGCCAAATTTTAATTTCTAGCTTTGCACAAATAAACGATAGAATCGGCAGTTTAGAAAACAAAGTTAGTAATTATAAGAAACGTTTAAATGAACAACGTTTTAAAAGTTTACTCGACAGTCTTACCAAATTGCCTAATCGCGCAGCTTTTGATGAACGTTATAATCACGAAATCAATGTATTTAACGAACGCCCGTCAGACATAACCTTAGTGGTTATTGATGTTGACCATTTTAAATCAATTAACGATCGTTTTGGTCACACAGCTGGCGACATTACCTTGCAAGTGATTGCCAAAGCGCTGCAAAAATCGATTAGACAAACTGATTTTATTGCCCGTTATGGCGGCGAAGAGTTTGTGTTATTAATGCCCCGTACTTCACTTGAAAACGCCGTAGAGCATCTCGATAAATTAAGACTGTCGATTAAAAAGATCCCATTTAAATTTAAAGACAAGCAAATACAAATTACTGTTTCTTTAGGCGCAACCCAATTTGAAGTGGGTGATACGCCTCTAAAAGCATTTGATAGAGCCGATGAGGCTCTTTACGATGCTAAAAACTCAGGCCGGGATCGTCTGTGTATTAGTAAATAGTGTTATGCACTTTTACCCTTGAGTATAAGGCATAACTACGCAGTAAATTTACCCAAGAAGTTTCAAGGAGAATGTCGATGCTAATACAATTAAACCCTACAGGGGTATTAGATTTATTGTCGCAGCTAGAAGTAGACTTACTCGAGCAATCATCAACTAGCGAACGCTACAGACTATTTAGAAACTGTGTATTGGCCGTGCTCAATGTAGGCAGCCACACCGATGTAAGCAATGATATTTACGATAAACACAAAGATTTTGATATACGTTTGGTTAGCCGTGAACGCGGTATAAAAATTGAGTTAGAAAATCCTCCGCAAACGGCCTTTGTTGATGGTCACATAGTAACAGGCATCCATGAACATATATTTTCGGTTATTCGCGATATTTTGTTTATTTGCCAAAAGTATGAAAAGAATCTCCAAGAAACTAAAGCCATTACCCATATGGTTTTTGATATGCTTAGAAATGCCGACGCGCTTAAGGTAAATAGCGAACCTAACATGATTGTATGTTGGGGTGGCCACTCTATTAACGAAGTCGAATATAAATACACCAAGCAAGTTGGCTATGAACTGGGGTTACGTGGATTAAATATTTGTACTGGCTGTGGGCCTGGTGCAATGAAAGGCCCAATGAAAGGCGCAACTATTGGCCACGCAAAGCAACGTATTACCAATAATCGTTATTTAGGTTTAACTGAGCCCAGCATTATAGCGGCAGAGCCACCCAATCCAATTGTAAATGAGCTGGTTATTTTACCCGACATTGAAAAACGCCTTGAAGCATTTGTTCGAACCGCACACGCTATTATTATTTTTCCAGGTGGCGCAGGTACAGCCGAAGAGTTACTTTATTTATTGGGTATTTTGTTACACCCTGAAAACGACAAGCAATGTTTACCTGTTATTTTAACTGGCCCTAAACAGAGCAAAGCTTACTTTGAAGAGCTTTGTAAGTTTATTCAAATGACTTTGGGCGATGCTGCGCTGAGTAAATTTGAAGTGATTATTGATGACCCTCAATTAGTTAGTCAAAAACTGAAATCGGCCATGAATGGGGTACGCGAATACCGTAAAAGCCAAGGCGATGCTTATTACTTTAACTGGACGTTGAAAATAGAAAATGATTTTCAGCAACCTTTTTATCCAACTCATGAAGCTATGGCGTCACTTGATTTACACCTTGATCAACCCAAACAACAGCTTGCCGCTAATTTACGCCGTGCGTTTTCGGGAATTGTTGCCGGTAACGTAAAAGAAGAAGGCTTAAATGCAATTAAAGAGCATGGCCCCTATGTGCTAAGTGGTGAGCCTGATTTAATGAAAGCAATGGACAAGCTTTTACAAGCATTTGTAGAACAAGGTAGAATGAAACTTCCCGGAAGTAAGTATATTCCTTGTTATACAATAAAAGCGTGAGTTTATAATTGAATCCCCATTTACTCCTTATTGATGCGCTTAATTTAATTAGGCGCATTTATGCTGTTGATGCAAACCAAAGCCATCACAGCGACGAGCACATGTTAAAAGCCTGCTGTGCTCGGGTTGCACATGCATGCAAAAAACTTTTAACGACCACCAATGCAACCCATGCAATTGCGGTTTTTGATGGTGACAAAAGCTGGCGTTACCACTTTTATAAAGACTACAAACATTCGCGTGCACCTATGCCAGAGACCCTAAAAAACGCGTTACCCCATTTTAAAGCGGCCATTGAAGAAACCGGTATAGTGGTATTTGAACCGACTAACGATGAAGCTGACGATATTATTGCGACTTTAGCGCATAAAGCGGCTAATAATCAGATAAACAATACCATTGTCTCTACTGATAAAGGCTTTTTGCCTCATTTGAATGAGCATATTGAAGTATACGATTACTTTAAAAAGCAACACCTCAATGAAGAACACATTGAAGAGCGCTTTGCTGTCGCTCAACATAAACTCATCGACTTTTGGGCACTCGCAGGCGATAAAACCAACGACATTCCTGGTGTTAAAGGTATTGGTGTTAAATCCGCGCAGCAATTGGTTAATCAATATAGCTCTATTGAAGAAGCGCTAAATGATGAATCGTTAAATACGCGGCTACAAAAAAAGCTTAATGAAGATATGGATATGTTTGTTATTTCTAAGCAATTGGTGAGTTTGCGTACAGATATCCATTTAGGCTTTAGTTTAAAGCAGTTAAGGCTTAATTAGTCGCAAGTTAATAGCACTGTACACTAGCAATACGTATACTAGCGATAGCTATTTTGGTCTGGGTTGGCAATGTTTAAAAAGTTTTTTAGGTATTTAATATTAGGATTAGGTTTATACGCTCTAATAGCTACGTCAGTTATTATGTTCTATAAAGACGATCCACAAGCTATGATTTGGCAAGACAGAGAAGCATTTAATAAACGCTATATCGAAAAATTGCGTTTAGAAGATACCTTTACGCTAAATGATGTGCTTGAATATTTAGGTAGCCCAGATTTAACCTATGCTAAGCGTGATGGCGAGCAAGTATGGCAGGTGGTTTTTTATCGTACCCAACACAAAACCTCAGACGGTATCACCACCATGGATGAATGTACTGGGTTATTATTTAAAAATGGCCAACTAATAATGTGGGGCCCAAGTGCTTATGAAAAATATCTTGAGCATAATGATGGGAAGATTTAATGGAAGCTCCACTGTCGGGTAAACTAAAAAAGCTATTCGAAAGCACGCAACTGCTTTTAAGCTCCCATAACAATAAAAGTCAGTGGCATACCTTCTACCCTCTTGTGTGTAAGCTTTCAGAGCAATACGCTGCATTATACAAACAAAACCCAGCGGCCTTGCAAGCTCAGTTAAATTTATATAAAACACATTATAGTTACGCAACCAATTTAGTGGTTAACCAATGTGTATTAACCTGTGCTTTGTGTCGTAGTCAAAACTACGACAACGATTTAACCGAGCTTTATATTAGTGCCTCATTAGTTGAACACCTTTGTGTTGCCAAACAATTAAATAAGTTAGCTCAACAGCAAACGTTTAACGAAGCCGATAAAAAAATGTGGCAGTTACGCCATAAACTTGCAGCCAAAGTATTATTAACGGCTAAACAACCCGCGCACCAAATTGCTCATATTTTGGCAAAATTAGGCAAATACAAACACGCATTATTAGATACACCTAAAATTATGCTTTATGACGGTGCCAGTGTGTTGGTTTCTTTAGCTAATATATTAGCACTTAACGTTACTTGTAATGAAAAACAACAGCACATAAATTTTTATAAAGCGGCCGCTGATTTATATATAAGAACTCCCAATTCATTTGCACAAACGTTATTAAAAGCGCTAGTTGCACACGTTGGACAATATGTACCTGGCAGCCAAATCGTGTATGCCGACCAAGCTATGGTTTATTTAGCCACGGATACGCAAGGCCGACATATTATAGTTAATAACGCCAATACTAAAATGGCATGGTATCGTATTAAAGCGTCCTTAATGGATGACTCAAAAGCATGGGAATGCAATGATAACCGCTTATTTTTAAAAGTATGGGACAGTGAATATCTTAATATCCCGAATAGTGAACTCTCTGCACAAACGCCCTTGTACCAATTAGTTAAACAAATAAAAACGCAAAAAGAATACAGCTTTAACGCTTTGAACACCTTACTTACCCCCTACCCTGACGTTATAAAGTCAGTATGCTTAGCAGTAAAACACTACAACAAAGAGCTATTACCCGCTAAAGATTTAAGACATAGTTTATCTATGGTAGGTTACGATAAAGCACCGGCTATTATTCAAGGGGTGGTGTTTCAACAATTAGTAAATAGTATTGCTCATCCTTTACATGCCTTTTTATGCACCCGTATTAGTTGTTTAGTAAATATTTTAGAGCTATTAGTTAAGCATAATCCCCGCGTTCAAGGTGAGCGTATTAGTTTAAGCTTATATGCTTACTTATATTATGTGTTGATACATTACAGCGCAGATGTTTCTAGAAAAATCACCATTGATCAAACACCGAATAAATCTCTCGATACACCTTTTAGTACATTTTTTGGTGTAAACAACGTAGATGCCTCTCATTTAAACAGTGAGCTTAACGAATTACTTAGTGGCGACCCATGGGCGTCGGCTTTATTAAATGCAGAGCAACTGCCTAAAAAGCAGCTTAGTGATGCTGGACAATTATGGGCGGCATTAAAGGTAGTGGCACAACGCATACTTAAACCTAACCAGCCATTAACAGCATGGCAACAGCAAATATTAAATCAACAACTTAGTCGTCATGGTTGGCAAAGTGAAGTCGATTTTAATCAATCGCTGCTGCGCTTAGGGCTACACAATAGTATTTAGCTGACTTATTACCACTATAGCTCAAGGTTATACCCTGTATTCATACTATAAACTGGCAAAATGAAAGATAAATTGGTATAAATGCCGGCTCAAATTTAGTACCCCTGTCATATAAGTAGTCTAAACTCTGTTGAGTATTTTTATTTATGTGTGTATCCAAATCTTTAAAGGAAAAGTTCATGGCCAAACAAACCATAACAGTGATCAAAGGCGACGGCATCGGCCCAAGCATTATCGACTCAGCACTTGAAATACTAAAAGCCGCAGGATGCGATTTTGATTATGAATTTGTTGACGCTGGCCTAGCTGCGCTTGAAAAAACAGGCGAATTGCTTCCACAAGAAACAATTGACACAATTGCTAAGAATAAAATCACCTTAAAAGGCCCATTAACCACGCCTGTAGGCGAAGGTTTTACATCTATCAACGTAACACTTCGTAAGCAATTTGGTTTATACGCCAATGTACGTCCAGTTAAATCGTTTGCCGGTACTAAAGCCCGTTACGACGATATTGATATCATCACTATTCGTGAAAACACACAAGGTATGTATTCAGGTGCAGGCCAAGTTGTATCTGAAGATGGTACTGAAGCTGAAGCAAAATCAGTGATCACTCGCGAAGGCGCAGAAAAAATTGTAACGTTCGCATACGAACTTGCTGTGCGCGAAGGTCGTAAAAAAGTAACTGCAGTACATAAAGCAAATATTTTAAAATCAACCTCTGGTTTATTCTTAAAAGTGGCGCGTGAAGTAGCTGAGCGTTACCCTGAAATTGAATCAACTGAAATGATTGTTGATGCAACATGTATGAAGCTTGTAATGACCCCTGAAGAGTTTGACGTGATCGTAACAACGAACTTATTTGGCGATATTTTATCTGACTTATGTGCTGGCTTAGTAGGCGGTTTAGGCATGGCACCAGGTGCAAACATTGGTGAAGATGCTGCTATTTTTGAAGCTGTTCACGGTAGCGCACCTGATATTGCTGGTAAAAACCTTGCAAACCCTACGTCAGTGATTTTAGCCTCTATTCAAATGCTAGAGCATTTAAACATGGGTGATACAGCTGAACGTATTCGTAGCGCTGTTGCTGATGTAATTAAATCAGGCGACCGTACTACCCGCGATTTAGGCGGCAGCCACGGCACTACTGATTTCACACAATCAGTAATTGACCGTCTGTAATTAGTACTGTTAAATTAAAAAGCCAGCTAATGCTGGCTTTTTTTATGCCAGAAACACAGCATTTAAATTTCCCCCTGACCATCCCTAAGCCTAGGTAAACACGCAAAACTGCATAATTTCTGCTTATAAAGTGAAAATAACTCATATCAAATAGATTATTAGATTAAAAAACACTTTAAAATGAATTTTTAATTCAAAAATCAATTTAATGGGTTGACATGTGCGTTCAAAAGCCTTAAAAATAACCACATACAAAAATTGTTATTTAAACAGCATTTTATCTTAAAGAGCAAAACATCATGAATACACAATTTCGCCTTTTAGTCTTACTCGTACTGGTCTTAGTGATAAGCCCAGCGGGGATGTATTAAAAGGTGAAAAATGCTTTTTAAAACCCTCGCACTACGCGGGGGTTTTTTTTTGCATGTAATCAACAGAGGAATGAGGATGAGTAAACAAGAATATAATGGCTCTGAATTGGTTGTTAAGTCATTAAAAGAGCTAAAGGTAAAGTATATATTTGGTTATCCCGGCGGCTCAGTATTAGATTTATACGACGCACTTTTTCAGCAAGACGATATTGAGCACATTTTAGTACGCCATGAACAAGCGGCTACACACATGGCCGATGGTTACGCAAGAGCCACCGGTGAAGTAGGTGTTGTACTTGCTACATCAGGTCCCGGTGCAACAAACTGTGTAACAGGCATAGCAACTGCGTATATGGATTCTATTCCTATGGTGGTGTTATCAGGTCAAGTGCCCACAAGTCTTATTGGTGATGACGCGTTTCAAGAAACCGATATTGTTGGTTGCTCTCGCCCGATTGTAAAACATAGCTTTAATTGTAGAAGCGCGAGTGAAATTCCCAATATTCTTGCTAAAGCCTTTTATATTGCCAGCACTGGCCGCCCAGGGCCTGTGGTAGTAGAGCTTCCTAAAGACATGCTTAACCCAGAGCTAACTTTTGCTTACAACTTTCCAGCGGCAACAGAACTCAGAACCTACAACCCTAATACCAAGGGTCATTCTAAACAAATTCGTAAGGCCGTTACTGCTATTTTAGAAGCAAAAAAACTGGTTATATACTCTGGTGGCGGTATTGTGCTTTCAAACACCTCAGAGCAACTAACTCATTTAGTCGAGTCACTTAATGCCCCTATTACCAACACGTTAATGGGACTGGGCGGTATATCGGGCGTTCACCCTAACTTTATTGGTATGTTGGGTATGCACGGCACATTAGAAGCCAATAAAGCCATGGCCAATGCCGATGTTATTTTAGCGCTTGGTGCACGATTCGATGATCGGGTTACTAATAACGTTCAAAAATTCTGTCCAAATGCCACTATTGTCCATGTCGATGTTGATCCAACCTCTATTTCTAAAACTATTAAATCACATATTCCTGTTGTTGGCTGTTTGGCAACGGTACTTGAGCAATTACAAACTGCCATAGATAACAGCCCAATTAAAATTGATCGCAGTGCACAAGAAGATTGGTGGCGACAAGTGATTAGCTGGCGTGAACAAAAATGCCTTAGTTACAACAGCGATGGTGACAAAATAAAACCTCAGGCAGTTATCGAGGCAATATATGAAGCGACCAACGGAGATGCTTATGTCAGCTCTGATGTTGGCCAACATCAAATGTTTGCCGCGCAGTATTATCCATTTAAACACCCTCGTCAGTGGATCAACTCAGGCGGCCTAGGCACTATGGGCTTTGGTTTACCTGCGGCTATGGGGGTTAAGCTGGCTTTTCCTGATAAAGAGTCTTTATGTGTGACTGGAGACGGCTCTATTCAAATGAACATTCAAGAGCTATCAACCTGTTTACAGTATAACTTAGCAGTAAAGGTGATCTCCTTAAATAACCGTTCATTAGGTATGGTAAGACAATGGCAAGACATGATTTATGGCGGTAGGCATTCTTCATCGTATATGGAATCTTTGCCTGATTTTGTAAAGCTTGTTGAAAGCTATGGCCATGTTGGGATCAGAGTAAACACCCTTGATGAATTACAACCCGCGATAGACAAAGCCATGTCGATAACCGACAGATTGGTATTTTTAGATATTTTAGTAGACGAAAAAGAACATGTTTACCCAATGCAAATTAAGCACGGTGGTATAGACGAAATGTGGTTAAGAAAAGGAGTGAAGGCATAATGCGTCGTATATTATCTATATTATTAGAAAATGAACCTGGTGCGTTATCACGTATAGTGGGGCTTTTTTCTCAACGAGCATACAATATTGATAGCTTAACAGTGGGTACTACAGATGATGAGTCTCTTTCTCGTATTACGGTAACCACTAAAGGTGATGACAGAATTGTTGAACAAATAACAAAGCAAGTAAACAAACTGGTCGATGTGCTTAAAGTGGTTGATTTAACTGACATGAGCCACATAGAGCGTGAACTGCTGTTAGTAAAAGTATTTGCCAAAGATGAAACTACTCGTGCGGCAGTAACTCGTGTTGTTGACGTATTTCAAGGGGCTATTTTAGATATGGGCCGTCAAAGTTACAGCCTACAATTGGTAAGTAGCACCGATAAAATAGAGTCGTTCTTAGATACCTTACGCCATGAAACCGACATAATTGAAGTGGTGCGCTCAGGCGCAGTCGGCATTGGCCGAGGAGATAAAGCGCTTAAAGCTAAATAAGCGTTAATTTTATAACAAAAAAAAAGGGCTAAATAGCCCTTTTATTATATTTTATAAACCTAAAATTATAGGTTTACTTGGTCTTTAAGACCTTTACCTGGTTTAAAGCTTGGAATAGTCGCTGCTGAAATTTGGATTTCTGCACCCGTTTGTGGGTTACGACCCGTGCGTGCAGCACGTTCTTTAACTGAAAAAGTACCAAAACCAACTAATGCAACAGAGTTGCCTTCTTTTAATGAAGAAGTTACAGCGCCTGTGAATGCGTCAAGTGCACGTGTAGCGGCTGCTTTAGAGATTTCTGCGTCAGTAGAGATTTTTTCAACTAGTTGAGCTTTGTTCATTATTAGATTCCTATTCGTTATTATTTTGCCTTCGCAAATCCTATCTTTATGCATTTTCGAAGAGTTAGCAACAGCAAATTACGTTTTTTATCTAAAATACTAAAAAATTAGTAAAAATAGTAAAATTCACTGTAAAATACAGCGAGTTGAGTTAACAAAAGCTTAATTTAAGCACACTATTAGTGCAACTTTGCACCTTAATGACTCACTCTACCTTTTCTATTACTAAGGTTACTTCCCCAACCTCAACACCAAACTTAACAATAGACGTGCGGTTTATCAAGCGTGTATTTGTTACTAGGTACATCCAATCATCAAAATTAACTTCTAAAGTGCTGCCATCGTAAGGGATCTCTACATTATAATTCCAATGAAACACACTGCCGTCACTTTCTCCTGTAGCTATCCCTAAAACATCAGAGGCTGTTCCTGTTAATGTGTTATCGTCGTTTAAGGTAATTTTCCAAATGCGTTTTTGTGTTTCTCCATCATCGTAAACAAAGTCTTCTTCAATAGTGCCCTTATTGCCATCCCATGTAGCGTTTAAGTCAACAACAAGCTTTCGGGTTAATTCACCTTTAAAGTCTTGTACAACGCCATAGGCTTTCAAATCACCACTAAAGAAAGTCTTAAAATCGAAGTTTGGTTCTGAACCCTTGTAATGTTCAACACTTGGAGCTGAACAACTGGCAATAAAAAAGCTTACGGCCAATACCATGGCAACTTTAACGCGTTTTAAATTAATCATATTAAATCCCTAATAGTTGATTTCTAATTGATGGTTCTGAGGTGTTTTCACTTAACCAAATAGCTAAAAAATCCTCAGCAAATGCGGCATCATCAATGCGACCTATTTGGTTATCGTTATGGAAAAAAGTACTGTGTCCTTGCTTATCAGTCAGCAAGGTTAACGATTCACCTTTTTTAATATTTGGCCATATCGAGAGTAATTTATCAGCATAGCGCTCTGAAAGTTGAGGTTTACCTAAGTGCTGCCACTGCTCATTAGTCGCTTTTACAATGTCTTTAGCGTCAAAATCGCGCAAATAAGTTAAGGTAAATTTAACAGGCGTTTGTTTTGCGGTGTAACTACCAGAAGGTGTATAAAGCGTTGCATCATAAACATCCCAAAACAGGTATTCCATGCGTGCTTCACCCACCTTGTTAAACTGAGTATCGGCATTAGCTACAGGGCTAAATAAAGCATAAACAATAAGTAAATTTAAAAGCGTTTTCATCGTCATCTCCAACTGTATTGTGTTATTGCTTAACAAACTCGCCTATTTTACCGTTTAAAAATAAAATAAACGTAAATGTTGCAGCCCATAAAGCACCGTAAAGTGGCCAAAACTGCCACAGTGGCATCCCTAACTCTAATACCTCAAATCGTGAGCCGGCCCAATAACTGCCAGGGGCAAATAATAAGCACACAGCAAATGCTTGCCATGGTTTAAGGTTTGTCAGAAACGACATAGAGGTATTGATACACAGCAACAATGCGACCCATAAAAACACCAACCAAAATGGCAGCGGATCGACTTTAAATTCAAATAACCCTAACTGAACCGCAATAAACTCACACAACAGTGCTAGTGGTAAAGCTTTTAAAACCAGCAAAGCATCTTGTTTTTTTTGTGCTGATAAATAAAACATCAAAGCGATGACTACAGCAGAGTATACAATTGCATGCTGTTCAAGTAGCAGGCACATAAACCACGCTACTTGAAACAGCGCAAAATTAATAAGCGAGTGCAATCTCATCATTACTACTCGTAAAGCGGGGTTTGCGTGCCATTAAATGCACGGTACTGGTTGCTCGGGTTCTAAATGCGCCCTCGCAATAGGCAAGATAAAAAAGCCATAAGCGATAGAAACGATCATCAAACTTATCGCTATCAAGCTTTGGCCAGCTGGCAATAAAACGCTCTCGCCAATCAGCAAGAGTGCGGGCATAGTGAGCACCAATGTCGTTTATGGTGTGAATATTCATGTCGGTGTTATTTTTAATTTGTTCACTCATTTCGTTAAGCGAAGGCAAACACCCACCGGGGAAAATATACTGTTGTATAAAGTCTGAATTTTTTAAATAGTGTTGATAACGCTGGTCGCTAATCGTAATGGCTTGAATAAGCATAGCACCGTTGTCTTTCAATAACTCACCGCACTTAGTAAAAAAGCTGGGTAAGTATTCATGCCCAACGGCTTCTATCATCTCGATTGAAACTAACTTATCGTATTTCCCAGTCAGTAAGCGATAATCTTGCTTGAGCAAGGTTATTTTATTTTCAAGTCCAAGCTGGTTAACTTTGTTAGCAACATAATCGTGCTGTTCGTCAGAGATGGTTGTAGTTGTGACATGGCAGTCATAATGAGTAGCAGCATAAATAGCAAACGCGCCCCACCCGGTACCTATTTCAATAACAGTGTCACCTTGTTGTAGCTCAACTTGTTCGCATATACGTTGTAGCTTGTACTGCTGTGCTTGTTCTAAGCTAGCATCTTTACTTGGGTATACTGCACTCGAATAAAGCATTTCTTTACTTAAAAAAGACTCGTATAAATCGTTTCCTAAGTCATAGTGAGCGACAATATTCTTTTTTGAACCCGCATGTGAGTTCTTGTTTTTTATGTGGTTTATGCGGTGAGCGATGTTGCTAAAAAACGCGAACTTTTTTTCAAATGCATCTAGTTGATCTTGGTTAAGCGCAAAAATTTCGATTAACCGAGTTAAATTATCACATTGCCATTGCCCAAGAATGTAAGACTCACCCGCACCCACGCTACCAGAAAGAGCGAACGCTTTATACATGGCATTGTCGTTAACGGTGACAGTAACTTTCAGCTCTGAAGACGCATCCCCAAATACAGACTGTTGGTTATTCTCAACCAACACTATCTGCCCCGTTTCAATTGACGAGAACGCTTTAAACACTAACTTTTTATATAAATTAGTAAACCAACTGGTGCGTTCCTGAACGCGTAAGCTCGATACCTTTTCCATATACTTACCTATATTATTGTTATTACTTATAAACAACATAAATTAAATTTAAAGTTTGCCTGAATGACCTAAAAATGGGACTTTTTTAACAAACAATTTAAATGCCTGATAGTAAATACCTCTGAAAATAGACCATGTCATCGCTGGAAAGCGCTTCAACAACTTGCTCATTTGTTTATTGCACAAGGGTTGACGCTGTAACCTTAACGATGCATCGAAAAGTAGTTCTTCATCGCGCTTATTTTCTATACGTATCAGTATATTGTCTTTCTTTTGACGAACAGTCCAATGATAGTTCATATCCAAATTCATAAAGGGTGATACGGAAAATACTTTCTTAAAGTTCACTTTTTTTTGTAGTGGAACCAAGTAGTAATGTCGCTCATTCCATGGGGTATTACTCACCTCGGCCACCATATAGCTAAACTCATTGTTTTGTTGGCCAAAAAAGTAAAAGTTAACTGGACTAAAATAAATCCCCAAACAGCGTAATTGCCCTAGCAGGTACACATGGCTAAATTTCTCATCTACCCCTAACTGGGCTAGCTGCGCATGAGCACGCTCTATGATGGGCTGATGATGACTATCGGGTAACCCTTTTAAATAATCAGATTGCTCAAACTTCAATGCTTTAAACCCTGAAGTTCCAAGCTGCTTATGGACGCCATTAAGCGCATGAGTATTATTTAAATCAACCCACATCATATAAAGTGGGTAATTAAACGCATGATGTTTTACAGCAAAACGGCGATGCTTTACATCGCCTAAATACACTGCATTAGTCAAACTCTACTCCAAGTTGTTTTGCAACATCGACGGCACTGCGCACACCATCCTCATGAAAGCCGTTATACCAATAAGCCCCACAGAAATAAGTATTGTTTTGCCCGTCAACCGTATTTTTCAGCTGTTGAGCAGCAATAGATTGTTGATTAAACACAGGATGGTGATAAGTAAACTCACGTAAAATCTTACTTTGATTGATCCCTTCTAAGTGATTTAAAGTGACACAAAATTGGGTATCAGACTCTATTCCTTGAAGTATATTCATTTGATAAGTAACAACAGCGGCTTTGTCGGTATTATTATTTAGTAAATAATTCCAGCTCGCCCAAGCTGCTTTCCTATCTGGTAATAATGAAACATCGGTATGCAATACCACCGAGTTCTCAGTGTATGGAATAGCGCCCAACACCTTATTTTCTTGCTCGCAGGCATCACCGAGTAACGCTAACGCTTGATCTGAATGACACGCAAAAATAACCTTATCAAACAGGGCTTGCTGGCCATCAACAAATGTAATGGTGACTCCCTGCTCGCCTCTGGTTACCGATTTAATGTCAGTGTTTAACTGTATTTTATCAGCAAAACCAGCTATCAACGGTTTAATGTATTCACGAGAGCCTCCCGGAATAACATACCATTGCGGCCTATTGGTAATGTCTAATAAACCATGGTTAAAAAAGAATTTTACAAAAAATTCTACGCCCACGTTTTCCATTTCTTTAATGCTTGTCGACCAAATAGCTGCACCCATTGGCAAAATATAGTGGTATTTAAAAAAGTCATTAAAGCGATGTTGTTGTAGCAGCTCACCGAGTGATTGCTCAGTGTATTGGCCTTTTTCATATAAAGCCTTGCACAGTTTGTTAAAGCGCACAATATCGTACAAAAGACGCCAAAACTTAGGTCTCACTATGTTTCTGCGCTGAGCAAACAAACTAGTAAATGTATGCCCGTTATACTCAAAGCCAGTTGCTTCATTATGAACACTAAAGCTCATTTGGGTCGGTTTACGTTTTACACCAATACGTTCAAGCAGCTTTTCAAAGTAAGGGTATGTTCTATCGTTAAATACGATAAAACCGGTATCAACTGCGTAGTTAATGCCGCTGTGATTTACATCAACCGTGGCAGTATGGCCACCAATATAATCATTCTTTTCAAATAGTGTGACATCATAATGCTTATGCAATAGGTGTCCGCAAGTTAAACCTGATACACCAGTCCCAATTATTGCTATTTTTTTCAACGGGTTAATCCTTTTGCAATTTTAAGCCAAAGCGAAAGTGGCAATATTCGCAGTGCTTTTAATATAAGTGTGAAACGATACGGAAAATGGACTTCTTTACGACGTTTTTTTACGCCTTTGATTATATAGTCAGCCGCTTTTTCGGCACTAACAGCCATAGGCATAGGAAAATCATTTTTGTCTGTAAGCGGTGTTTTTACAAAACCAGGATGGACTAGTGTTACATCAACATCGTTTAAATCAACCGCAAGGGTTTTAGCTAAATAGCTTACGCCCGCCTTTGATGCGCCATACGCTTCTGAACGCGGTAAAGGTAAATAAGTAACACTCGAACTGACCATCACTAATTGGCCGCCTGATGTTATTTTGGGTAAAAGAGCTTCTAAGCAATACCCCATAGAAAGTAAGTTAACATTAATAACACGCTCAAAGAGGGCGCTATCAAAATTGCGTGCATCATCAACATATTCGCAATTACCGGCGTTAAGAATAACGCGGTCAAATTGCGGATAGCCGAGAGTGGCAGCTTTAATATCTTGCAAGTTGGTAGCATCAAACTGGCAGGTTTCTATATTGTTATGCTTGGCAAGTTCTGCGAGCTTTTGCGTATTTCTTCCACACGCAATGACTGTGTCACCTTGCTCTGCATACTTTATCGCGAGTTGTTCACCTATGCCTGATGTTGCACCTGTAATAAGCGTAATCATAATTAACCAGCCCTTTTATCAATAAAATTAATAATGTTGCCCAGTAATGGAATATGCTTATACAAAAGCTCTCCAGCATTAAAGTAATCGCGGTGTTTAATAATTTTCGCACCTTCAAATACTAGTTTACTGTGCCCTTGCACTGAAATTGTATTGCCCGCGTTAAGTTTTGGGTGAGAATAATGCATTGTCCAGTATACAAATGCATTATTATCACTGGTAAATGAGTCGGTTATGTCAAATCGACAATACTTAACATTACTATATAAACCACAAAAATAACGTCTTAGATCTTCAAGACCATTAATTTCGTGCAGCGGATCTATAAAGTGAATGTTTTGAGCGTAAATTTCAGTTAATAACTCTAGGTTATCCTTATCAAGCTTTTGATATATTTCTACAAATTTATCGACTGGTAATTGGTTATCCATATCACACCTTAAATGCAGCTAAAGCCCTCGCTCGTGCCGCTTTATGATCAACTATTGCTGGCCAGTAACAGTGTTCACTTTGTCCCGTTGCTGCTAAGTAAGTATGTGGGAAATGAATGTGTTTATCTGGCACTTTTTCTAATTCAGGCAGATATTTACGAATAAAATCACCATTTGGATCAAAGCGTTCACTTTGGGTAATGGGGTTGAATACTCTAAAGTAAGGTTGTGCGTCACAGCCGGTACTTGCAGCCCATTGCCAACCACCATTGTTTGAGGCTAAATCGCCATCAATAAGATGCTGCATAAAAAACTGCTCGCCTTTACGCCAATCAATCAGTAGGTGCTTAGTTAAAAAACTCGCAACCACCATTCTTAAACGATTATGCATCCAGCCTGTTTGCAATAGCTGTTGCATGGCGGCATCAACAAGTGGATAGCCTGTACGGCCTTCGCACCATTGCTTAAACTCAGCGTCACTGTCACGCCAACTCACACTATCGTACTTTTCGTTAAAATTGGCACCGCGTGAAAGTTTTGGAAATTCAGCAATTAGGTGTTTGTAAAATTCACGCCAGATCAGTTCGTTAACCCAGGTAAACGTTTTACTTTTTGAGGTGGTCAGTATATCGGGGTAATGTTGTTGTATATTAACCATTAATTGTTTACTACTAACAACCCCTAGAGCTAAATAGGGGCTTAAGCCCGATGTTCCTTTTACACTGGGTATGTCTCGTACATCATCATAGCTTGCTAATTTATCATGAATAAAGTTATCGACTACGGTTGATAGAGTATCATCATCAACGGGCCATTTTTTTGAACTTTCATCGCCACTGAGTAACTCACACGGTTCAATTTCTATCGGTTCTTCAGATAACGGCCACTGCACTAAACTAAAGAGTGTATCTTGATACTGCTTTAACCATGCGCGTTTAAACGGTGTAAATACTTTATACATTTCATTATTTTGAGTGCGTACACTACCTACGGGAGCAATGATATCACCCTCGTATAAAGTAAATGTTATTTGCTGTTGGTCGCACAGTGCCTGAACCGCTTTGTCCCTATTAAATTCATTTAGCTCATACTCAGTATTGGCTATTATGTGTTTAATATCGTGTTGCTGACAAAAATCGAGAAGTTTAGTTTGGCAATCGGCAAAAAAAGGGGCGTCTATTACATGCAAATTTACGCCATATTTGGCAAGTTCTTCGCGAATGTAACTCACTCTGCGTTTTAGTAAGTCAATTTGAATGGCAGCAGTATTATGCTGTGCCCATTGTTTTTCGCACACAAAAAAAATGGCGTGTTTAGCACCATTATTTAGCGCTTCGATCAGCGCCTCGTTAGAAAAAAGGCGCAAATCGCGCCTAAACCAAAATAGTGTATTCATTACAAACCGTAACGTAGCTTAAGTTCATTAGGATAAGGGTTAAAGTAAATTTGCTTACTTAAATACTCATTTGGATGAACCTTTAAATGGTGTTTAAGCAATGTTAGTGGTACATAAAGCGGCACCAACCCTTGGCGATACTCATCAATTGCATCTCGCATTTCTTCTTTTTCGATTTTTGATAAATCTTTTTTGAAGTAACCTTGCAAATGCATCAACGTGTTAGAATTATTTTTTCTTGAAGCAGGACGCTTAAGCGCATTCATTAAACCTAAAATGTACTCGTCGGCTAGAGCATTAACATCGTCACCTACAAACGTTCCAAGTAGATTGCCTAAATCACGATACGCTTGATAATTATGAGCCATTAACAAGTATTTGTATTGAGCATGGAACTGGGTCAAACGATGTACAGTAACCGGCTCTTTCACTAACTGTTGCCAGTTGTGTAATGTATAAACACGCATTACAAAGTTCTCGCGCAAATGAACGTCATTTAAACGTCCATTTTCTTCGCAAGGTAGTAAGGGATTATGTTTCATAATTTGTTCAGCAAAGAAACCAACGCCTTCAGAGGTGTTACCGGTTCCTGCTTCATTGTATATTTTTACCCGCTCCATGCCACAGCTTGGGCTCTTAGCACAAAAAACGAATCCGCTTAGATGCCCTGCTTGTTCTGTAGCTATTTTTTTACCGTATTCTGTGAGCTGTGGGCCAACATCTCCCGTGCCATCCGGACGACACACTTTGATAGTATCGCCTGTTTTTACTTGACGAATGGTTGGACGAGGTATTGGTAATCCTACCGCAACCTCTGGGCAATACATTTTATATTCAACATGCTTGGCCAGCTCTTCCATACAAAAATTTGATTTTTTATGGCCACTGTCAAATCTTACCTTTTCGCCTGCCAAGCAGGCGCTAATACCTATTTTTATTGTATCTGTTTGCATAGATTCTCTTAATAAATCAAGCCACCAATTGGGTTAAGTAACTTGCTAAGTCCTTTATTGAAATGTAGAGCACTACTAACAACAGTAAAGCACAAACATCCCTCTTTTGTTAGTGGGGTGTGTTGATGACGGCCATCTTGCCAAATAAAGTCACCAGGAACATAACTGCCCTCTTCGTCTGTAAATTCACCATCAAGCAGTAAAGTAACCTCAAAACCGGTATGTGTGTGCTCCGGAATTTCTCCACCAGCATCTATGTGTAACAAGCTTGAACGTAAATGGCCATCATCAAGGGCTATTCGAGAACGCGCAAGCTTACCTACTTGGGTAAATTTACCATGCGAGATCCGTGTTAAAGCTCTTGGCAAGCTGTAATTATGCTCATTAACATTAATACTAACTGGTTCAACAGAATATACTTCATCAATCGAGTCATCGGCCGTGATCATATCAAGTAAACTTGATTCAATTACATCATCGGCTTGATCGGCTTGCTCATCAGTTGTCACATCCATATTGTCACTAAAAACTGCTCGCGCATTAGCCGCTTCAAGTTTTTCAACTTTAGCTTGGCACACTGGGCACATATCAACATGTATTGATACGGCAAGGCTAAGCGATGCTGGAAGTGTTGCTGCACAGTATTGTGTCAGTAGTGTTTCACTCGGGTGATGTTTAATCATGCTGATCTCCCATTTCATTACGTAATTTCTGCAAGGCTAAACGTAATCGTGATTTTACCGTGCCTACTGGAATGTTTAATTGTTGAGCTAACTGCTCTTGCGACATATCTTGAAAATAAACGCCGCGCACAACTTCTCTTTGCGCTTGAGGCAATTTATCTAAATAACGTTTAATTTGTTGGTCTTCAAGGTGGTCGCTGTATTCGTGATGTGTATCTTCAGATTCGTTCAATAACGGCCAAATGTCTTCGCTAATATTTTCTTCTTTGTTACTTTTCATTTTACGAAGCATGTCAAAAGAGGCGTTACGCATTACGGTATAGACCCAAGTAGTAGCTGCACCCTTTTCACTATTGTATAAGTGAGCTTTACGCCATACGGAAGTGAGGGTTTCTTGAACTAATTCCATTGCTTGGGCTTCTACACCAAACTGCTTTATGCCGAAGCGCTTAATCTTAGGTGCAAAATATTCAAACAAGTACGCGAAAGATTTTTTATCGCGAGATTGAGCAACATTAACTAATGCTTCCCTGAGTTCCGTACTTGGTGTTTCTGGCATGGCAGTGTACTTACCTGTGTTAGGTTCACAACTTAGTGATTGTTGTTGACTTACCATAGTAAAATGTCCCGTTATTGCTTTAGTGAATACCATTACGAGCAATGGTTACAAGCGGATCATAATTATTTTAGGCAAATTCGTTATTAATCACAGTATGGAGGAAACTAAGCAAGTTATCAAAGTTAGTCTCAAATGCAAGTTGTTGTTTTTTCTCAATAGAAATGGGAAGTAATTCAAGCCAACGCGCCACAATCCACGCCAGCTGATTAAATTTGGTGGTTTTATAAAGCGATTGCAAATCAGGGTTATTCGCAAAAACGTCTTCTAGTGCTACTTGTAAAAGTTGGTGTTGACCAATTTCGTGGTTATCTTTGTTGTACCAATAAGGTGTGTTGCAAGCGGACACATCACCATGGCGAAGTTCCTGCTCATCTTGATACACGTTATCTATTTGCACACTCTTAGATGCAAATACATCAATTAATAGCATACCGCTTTCGTCTTGATCAAAGTCAATAACATCCATTAAACAGCCTTGGGCGCTTATGTTTAACGGGGTGTCATGCTCAAAGGTACATAAAACAAAACCGCTATTGGTTTTTAATGCGTTTTTTACCATCGTTAAATAACGAGGCTCAAATATACGTAATCGCGTATAGCCTTCAGGTAATATAAATATAGGTAATGGGAAAATCGCACGTTTCATAAAGTCTACTTCTTTCAAACACTCTGCCTTTATTTACGTGCGCTTTATTCAAGTCGATCAGCTTTAGTTACATCAATTGATTTACAGTGCAAATGCATCCGCTAATTAAACCTCGTTCCCACATTTTTTATCATGTAAACCAAGTAATAAACACTCAGTATACTTGCCACAGGTGCCAACATTAAGGCTAATAATTCGAACTCACTGTTCATTACTTTTATTCCCTTTTTATTGCTTTGGTTGTGCTTTTACTACACGTTGTTTTTCGTCCATGTTGCTATTATCAACCACAGGATTACTTTCAAGTAAGCTGTCAAGAATAACCTGTGCATCAAAAGAAACGGCTTCTTTTACAGACTTTTCAAGTTCGTTGCTTGCCTGTGACACATAAGTAGACACTGTTTTAGTAAGCATATCTGTAATATTTAAATCGACTTCTGTAGCGTTAACGTTAGTTGAACCTAATACAAGTAAGCTTGCGATTGTGATGTTGATTGAAGTATTCATAATAGTATTCCTTGTTTGTTTATTGGTTAGTACGCTTAGTTACTATCAAGGGCTATGCCACAATAGAAAAACTTTATAAACCATTGTTTTAAAATGAAATAAATAAATTCAAAAGAAATCCACAAAATCTAGATTAGTAATTTTGACCAATGAATTTAAAAATAAAACCAAATAATAGTGTGTTTGTTAATGTTCAGTAAATTAATGACTTTATTTCGTATTTGAAAATTTCAGCGTACACCTGTACACTAAAATTTATTCGCAAAGTGGTAGGATCTGTTATGTCTTTTGAAGCTCCCTATTCTAAAAAAGAAGAGCTGTTAAATGTTATTAGTCATGCCTTAGGCATTGTATTTGCTGCTTTTGTTTTTTGGGATTTAGTTAAACAAACTAATAGTGTGAAAAGCTATGCCAGTACTCTGGTATACGGCAGCAGCTTGTTTATTTTATTTTTATCTTCAACGCTTTATCACGCCAGTGTGCGCCCAAGATTGAGAGCGTTTTACAAAAAATGTGATCATTGCGCCATCTATTTACTGATTGCAGGCACCTACACGCCCTTTTTGTTGCTGTCGTTATCTGGGCTCTGGTCTTGGGCTACCTTAGCCTTTATTTGGACAGTAGCGTTTGCAGGCATCGCTTATAAGCTATTGGTTAAAAATGGCAATAAAAAAGTTTCACTGGCTACTTATTTATTAATGGGATGGTTTGCATTAGCCATTGTGTATCCGCTTTATTTAAACGTGCCTATCAATGCACTTTATTGGCTATTAGCTGGCGGCTTATTTTATAGTGTAGGTACTATTTTTTACAGTGCAAAAAGCACTCAATATAGCCATGCTATTTGGCACCTCTTTGTTATTGGTGGATGTGTTAGCCATTATATTTCGATCAGTAATTATGTTTATTAGGCTGGTTAAGCCATTTAGATTAGTCTGGTTTGAGCGAGGAACTGCCATTGAGATTGACTAAATATTGTCGTTAATAGATTAGTTAAACTGTTCTTGCGAATATATTCATGAAAATGAGCGCTGTGCGCATATTGATGCATTTAACTTTACCTAAATCATTTAGAAAACTTAGTGATAGTAATGCCTTAGATAATTTGTTAAAACTATATAAAGTAAATAAATGAGCGTTAAGTCGGCAGAAATATGCGCGATGAGCGCACTATAAAATTGTTATGCATTTCCGTAAGCTGGAGAAATCAGTGAACCCAATCTACGACACGAGTAATACTTTCGCGAAGATTATTGCTGGAGAGGCCCCCTGTGTAAAGGTCTATGAGGATGATTTAACGCTCGCATTCATGGATATAATGCCGCAGAAGGATGGTCACGTATTAGTAGTACCCAAGGAACAAGCGGTCACAATTTACGATCTGTCTGCAAAAGCTGCTCAAGCATGCATGCTAACCGTTCAGAAAATAGGTAAAGCTCTCGAGCGCGCTATGGGGGTGACTGGGTCAACCATATTCCAGCACAATGGCTCTTCTGCCGGTCAAACTGTGGGGCATTTTCATTTTCATGTTTTTCCAGGACCTTTGTTGGTGATAAAAGACCATGGCGTGCAGTTTGAAGAGGTTGGGAAGCTTAAAGAGATAGCTGCGTTAATCATTGCACAATTAGAAAGTCCACATGCATAACAAGTGCAGGCACGGCGACGCCCACTACATTGCGCCTCCGGCTCCATTTCGTGGGCGCGCGTACTGCAAGCGTTATGCTACTAAAGGAGTATCTAGCATTGGGTGATCTAATAACAAAAATCAAAAGTGTCCCTAACGAAATTTGGTGGAGAACTCTTTCATATATTCTTTCCGCTTTTTTTCTTGTGCCAAATATTACGATGATCATGTTTCTAATTTACATGGGGGAATATGACTTTTTCTCTTACGACTTCTTTACGGAAGGTGTATTTGGGATGAAATTGTTTTTTGTAACAACTGCTTTTTTCTTATTTATTAGCTCTTTAGCAATATTTAGCCCTGTGTTATTGATTGTTGGAAAAATCAAGAAAAAGCAAATTGATAAACAACTAATTGCCCTAAGTATTTTATTTACTTTAATAACTTGGTCTCTCCTTATTTTGGAGCTCATTTCTGGTGCTGATACTGCTCGGATTTTGTTTGTATTAGGGATGTGTACGGTTATTATTGCTCATATTTCAGTGCTAATTTACTTTAAGGCTAAAGCACAATTTATTAGTTTAGGGGCTATTACTTTTTGTATAGTTTTTATGTCTTTTAATTGGCCTGCTCAATCCTCTAAAGTAATTTCAATTGGCTTACAGGCGTTTGGTGTTGGTGGTGATTTACCAATAACAATAACTAATGCTCAATCTGGGGTTATAACTAAAGGAAAGCTAAAATTAATATCCCCTAAATTTATATACTTTACCCCTTCAACTGAAAAAGGCGTTGCTACTTATTCTTTATCAAATGTAGGTTATTATGTTGTGGATAAAAAGTAGCATAACAAGTTACTCAAACGGACGCTGCTTAGTAAGGCGTTATATTTTTTTGAGGTCAGTATGTCTAAAATTTCTTTAGTCGTTGGTAATGGATTTTCTATTAGCTTTGGCTATTTTTCTGGATTAGTTGACGAGCTTAATTCTCAGGAGCCGATTACGTGGGATGTTACTTGCCCTTCAACAGGTGAAGCGTTCTTAACTAGTCTGCATAGATTAGAAACTCTGTATAAATTAAATTCAGAGAAACCCCACTTTGATGTATTTAAATTAGCCTTAGACGAGAGCTACTGCAACAGCATTGGTTTGGACAGCTTCAAAACAGCCCTTGAATCGAGGCATTTTTTAACAATAGCTTTTTCAATGTATAGCCAACGACAGCGCGAGTTATTTTCAACTGATTGGGCTTGGTTTCGATGGTTGAAATTACACCGAGATGAAATTACAGCGGCATTCTCGTTGAATTATGATTTATTGCTTGAAACAGCTTTAGACCGCTTAAATCGAGAGTACTACTCTCTTCAAGTTAACCATCATGGTTATGGTATTCCGTTGGTTAAACCACACGGGTCTGTGGATTTTGAAATTACGCCTAATAGCATTTGTTATACTCCTAACTATCCTTTGAACAACTTTGTTGATCTGAACGATACTGGAATCATCAAACTGGAGGAGCATGAGCTTATGTCTCCTAGGAGGCAAGCTCTATGTATCGTGCCAAATGAAGCTAATAAATATGCTTCATATCAATGGGTCGCCCCTGCTAACCAGTTGTTTGAAGGCAAGCTAAAAGACAGTGAGTATTGTTTATTCATTGGTATATCTTACTTCGAATGCGATAGAGCTGAGTTAGATAAAATAATCGATTCTCTTCCAAAAGATTGCGTTATTATTGTTGCGAATCCATTTCCGCCTAAAGCATTTATCGACAAAATTAGTGATAGGCCATATATCGTTTGGGATAACCCAGAGGGACCAGTGGATGAGAATGGTGCAATATTAAGTTTAAAATGCTTGGCTACAGGGAAAGCATTGAGAAAGTGTTTTTGTCGAAGTGGCGTTCCTTATCAGTACTGTGGTTGCCATTAAAAATATAACAAAGCGTTTAAGCCAGATTCCCCAACGCATGGCATTTTTTATTCCATCGTTGGGTTTTGTGTTTACGATGGTATGGCTCGGTTTCGTGGTGGCGTTGCTCACTACCTAACGCGGCGTTAGCTACCTAAAGGAGTATTGTTTTGAATTTAAGAATTGCATTAGCAATCTCGGTATTATTTTTAATTGGCTGTACATCTACTGTAAAAAAAGATGTCAGTAAACTTAATGAAACTAACGTCTGCTGCACTAGCGCTAGTGACTTTAAATACACTTCATTAAGTCCAAATAAAGAAACCACTATTAAACTAACATCCAAGTCACTTTCGTTTAACTTTGATAGTGGGAAAAGCTACTTTAAGCCTTTTGTTCTTAAAAACACTCAGTCAAAATTTACTCTTATAATCAAAAGCTATTTTAACAATACTTTCTCAATAGTTGGCGGAGATCACACAAACAGCTTTTTAAAACCACAAGTTCTGGTTTACGACAGTCAGTTTAAGTTGCTCTGTAATTTGAATAGTGCGGCTAAATATATCGAGCCAACATGGACTACTGATGGACACTTTCTTTTTAATTACTCGTATTCCAATGAGCGAGCAAAATATTTGGTAATTACTGCAAATACAGAAAACCTGACCTATTCAAATGCGCGGTTAAAAGAGTCAGGCAATTACGGTATAAGCTATCACACAACAAAAATTGATCATTCTCCAAAGGGAAAGCTTAAAGTAATACTATCAAACGGTAGCTAGCAAACACTTCAACCAAGGGACGAAAAACAGCAAGCTTGCGCTCCTTCGTCGCTAATTTTAGCCTGCTACTTTGCGCCGGTTAAGCGAGGCGTTAACGTCCGCAATTGGCACTCAGTCAATATAGGTGGTTTAACTTACAGTATAAATCAGTTATTTATATCGCTAACGTGTAAATTGGGTTGTTTCTGGTAAATTCATTATTTTTGTCGGGTGGCGTGGCTCCGCCACTTGTCCAACCTACACGGGCACTTATCTGACGAGAGTGGTGATATCACTCCCATCTACACTCGCGCATATTCACTTTATTATTCTTAAAATTAACACCTTCTAATAACAGTTTTTGTCGTTGTTCTTGGTATTTATCACTTCCTTCGGGAAACGATATTTTACCTTGGCTATTAACCACTCGATGCCAAGGGATCGCCGAATCTTTTGGCATCTCTTTTAATAAACGACCTACCAACCTAGCATTATTAGGATAACCCGCAAGTGCTGCTACTTGGCCATAACTGGCAACACTGCCTTTGGGTATATTGGCTATGATAGTGTAAATAACCGTTTCTTTATTAACGTCCATTCTTGCTTAAATACTCCTGACTGAGTAATTTAAATTGCTGCCAGATTTTACGCGCTACAGGCCCATGATGCATAGCATGCTGACGAAAGGCTCTAATTTGCGCACTAAACTGGTGCTCTCTGTCGGTTACAATTATTTGCTGTAATGAGCCAGCGGCTATTTCTTTTTTACAATGCCCTAAACTCATCATTGCCCAACCCGCCCCTGAAAGTAGAAAAGACTTCAAGGTAGATATATCATCAATTTTCATCACCGCAGCCCCTTTTGAATAGGAAAGTCTATCGCTGTCTATGCTCAAGCCACTTTCAAACATAGCCAAACACGGGTAAAGCTGTAATTCATCATAGCTAAGCTGCTTAGGTAAAACCCCTTTAGCTCCTACAATGCCAATATCTAGTTTACCAATGGGTAGACTTTCTAAATCACCAGTTGCATGAAATAAATCAAACCACGGGCCTATTCCAAGCTCGGCTTGACCGGTATTAACTTGTTCTAAAGATACAAACCGCTTACCACTGGTTAAACGAAATTCGGTACTCGAAAAATGCTTAAAAGTATTACTTATGATCTCGTTATAACTTTGCATATGACAAATTTGCTCGTAGCAGACTCTATATTGCGCTTCATTGCCTAATGCCAGCTCTGTTGCGAGCTGAGTAAGTTGCTCATTAGCGGCTAATAGCTGTTTAGCCTCGCGATGAAAAATACGTCCCTTTTCGGTGAGTTGTAAACGATAATGAGAACGGTCTAGTAGGTCAAAGCCTAACTTAGCTTCTAAGTTTTTAATCGCCAATGTGAGCGCTGGTTGCGTTTTATGTAGCTTTAATGCCGCTCCACTTAAACTCGCGCTTTGCACAATAGCATCTAATATTTGTAATTGGTTAAGTTTCATCGGCCACTCAGCACATCATAAGTAAAACTTATTGAGTTTCTAAAATTTAATGAATTTTATTTTATATGTTTGCAGCGTATGCTGCACACACTTATTTAGCCTTTTTTTATCATGGAGATATCATGCCACTGTTTCGCTTATGTTTACTATCTGCGACATTACTAAGTTTAATAGGCTGCTCAGAGCCCGAGAATATAGCTAAAGAAGAGCCTATTCGTCCGGTTAAATTATTTAGCATTGGTCATGATTCACAAACTAACATTCGCAGCTTCCCCGCTGAAGTGGTTGCAAACCAAGGCTCATATCTTGCTTTTAGGGTCAACGGTGAGTTGGTTGAATTTCCTGTATTAGCTGGTGAACAAGTTGAAAAAGGACAACTATTGGCTAAGTTAGATCCTGAGGATTTTCAATTACAATATAACGAACGTAAAGCACGATACGAACTGGCAAAATCACAGCTAAAACGCATTAAACAATTATTCGACAAAAACATCACGAGTCAATCAGAGCTTGATCAAGCGGTTGCTAATGAGCAAGTTGCCGAGTCAGCCTTTAAAATTGCAGAAACCAATTTAGAATACAGTGAGCTTCGTGCTCCTTTTGCTGGCATAGTAGCTAAAGTGTTCGTAAAAAACTTTGAGAGTATTCAAGCAAAACAAAATGTTCTGCGCCTAGAAACTCGTGATTTTATGGATGTAGAAATACAGGTTCCTGAAAAAATAGTGGCGCGCATTCAAAAAGATACCCAATACCAACCTATGGTTGAATTTGATGGCTATCACGACAAGCAATACAAACTCACACTAAAAGAATGGGATACTCAAGCCGATCCGGCAACGCTTACCTATAAAGTGGTGTTTTCATTACCGGTGCCAAAAGATTTTAATTTGCTTGCGGGTATGTCTGGGCAAGTGATGATAGATTTAAGTAAAGTAACTCGCTCACAAACTCCCTACACTATTTTACCAATTGAGTCGGTTTTTTCAGATCCGAATAAAAGCCTAAGCGATAATGCTTATGTGTGGGTTTTTAATCAACAAACTGGCACTGTACATAAGCAAGCAGTGCAAGTAGGTCAATTACATCACGACACTATTGAAGTGCTTAGCGGCGTAAAAGAAGGCCAACAAATTGTGTCTGCCGGTGTTCACTCTTTACAAGAAGGCATGTCTGTTCGCCCTTGGAATAAAGAGCGAGGCTTATAATTATGGGCTTTGCGCAACTATCTATTGAAAAGAAAGTCATTAGCTGGATGTTTACGTTGTTGCTATTAATAGGCGGCAGCGTGTCTTACTTTGATTTAGGCCAGCTAGAAGATCCTGAGTTTACTTTGAAAAAAGCCATGGTAATCACTTTGTATCCGGGCGCATCTCCACAGCAGGTAGAAGAAGAAGTCACATTTCCAATCGAAAACGCCATCCAACAGCTCCCCTATGTTGATTATGTCACCTCTATTTCATCTAATGGTAAATCACAAATTACCGTAGAAATGAAAAGTAACTATCGTAAACAAGAGCTAAGGCAAATATGGGATGAAATGCGTCGAAAAATTAACGACCTAAGTCCGTCGCTGCCAAGTGGTGTTTACCCGAGTAATGTAATTGATGATTTTGCCGATGTTTACGGCGTTATGTTTGCCGTTACTGGCGATGGCTACTCTTATGATGAATTAAAAGACTATGTTGACTATTTAAAGCGTGAACTTGTTTTAGTCAAAGGTGTGAGCAAAGTCACAATTGCTGGGCAACAACAACCACAAGTAATGGTTGAGGTATCGACCCGCAAGCTTGCACAGCTAGGTATTGCACCTAGTCATATTTATGACTTGCTGCAATCACAAAACACGGTGTCTAACGCTGGACGTATTCGTGTCGGTGATGAGTCTATTCGCTTACATCCAACCGGTGAATTTAAAGATGTAACGGAGCTGGAAACCTTATTAATCTCAAAGCCTGGTGCGAGCGAACTAATTTATTTAGGCGATGTTGCACAAGTGTACCGTGAATATGCTGAAGTACCGACCAATGTCATTCATTACAATCAACAACAGGCGCTGCTTATTGGTGTTTCGTTTATGTCTGGGGTTAATGTTGTTGATGTAGGTAAGCACATAGATGAACATTTAGCATCTCTTGAATATCAACGCCCACATGGTATTGATATTAGCTCGGTGTATAACCAACCAAAAGAAGTAGAGCAGTCTGTAGATGGTTTTATTGTTAGCTTAATAGAAGCCATTGCAATAGTTATTGTTGTGCTACTTATTTTTATGGGCTTGAAAAGCGGTGTTCTTATTGGCGGTATTTTATTACTGACGGTATTAGGCACCTTTATATTTATGAAGCTGTTTGCAATTGATCTACAGCGTATATCATTAGGCGCGCTAATTATTGCGCTAGGTATGCTGGTTGATAATGCCATTGTTGTTACCGAAGGGATTCTCATCAACCTTAAGCGCGGTCAAACAAAGCTCAAAGCCGCAGTTAATATTGTAGATCAAACGAAATGGCCACTACTTGGCGCAACAGTTATTGCTATAACCGCTTTTGCACCAATTGGTTTAAGCTCAGATGCCAGTGGTGAATTTGCCGGCAGCTTATTTTGGGTGCTGTTTATTTCATTGCTATTAAGCTGGATCACCGCAATTACCCTCACCCCGTTTTTTGCCCATTTAATGTTTAAAGAAACCGAATTTAAACACGAACATAATCAAGAACATGAAGACCCTTATCAAGGCATCATATTCAATGGTTATAAAGCGATATTAAATTTAGCTATGCGCTTTAGAAAAACAACCTTAGTCCTTATGGTTGCCCTTTTATGCAGCGCTGTAGTGGGATTTGGCTCGGTAAAACAATCGTTTTTTCCAGCCTCAAATACACCGATGTTTTATGTGGATTACTGGCAAGATCAAGGTGCTGATATTCGTGCCACCCTTGAGGGCATAAAACAGCTCGAAGCTTATTTGCAAAAGGATGAACTGGTCACAGAAATAACCAGTACGGTGGGCCAAGGTGCGCCGCGCTTTATGCTAACTTACGCGCCAGAAAAGTCTTATCCTGCTTATGGGCAGTTAATTATTCGTGTCACCAACCGTGATGCGGTCGCTAAAGTAATGCAAAAGGTGCGTGATTACGCACAGCAACATCCGCTGTCAGCAAAGCTAAAAGTAAAACCAATGGAAATTGGCCCGTCAACTGATGCTAAAATAGAGGCGCGGTTTTCAGGCCCCGATCCGGTGATATTAAGACAGCTATCATCTCAAGCAAAAGAAATTATCGCAAAAGACGACGGTGCTTTTAACATTCGCGATGATTGGCGTGCACGCACTAAAATGATTCGCCCCCAATTTAACGAACAAAAAGCACGCCGCTTGGGGATCACCAAGTTTGATCTCGACCAAGTTCTGTTAACGAGCCTGTCGGGTAAGCAAGTGGGTGTTTATCGTGATGGTACGCAATTGTTGCCTATTATTGCCCGCTCACCAGCCAGCGAGCGCCTAAATGTAGACAGTGTTCACGATTTACAAATTTACAGCCCAGTATTACGCGTGTTTGTGCCGGTAACTCAAGTAGTTGATGAATTTATTGTTGAGTGGGAAGACAGCTTAATTATGCGTCGTGATCGTAAACGTACCATAACGGTAATGGCAGATCATGATGTATTGGGTGATGAAACACCTGCAAAATTATTTGCTCGGGTTCGCGCTGAAGTTGAAGCAATTGATTTACCGCGAGGCTATGAAATGCAATGGGGCGGTGAGTTCGAATCATCAAGCAAAGCGAAAAAGGCTATTTTTGGTTCGTTACCGCTGGGTTATTTAGCCATGTTTGCGGTAACAGTATTACTGTTTAACTCAGTGAAAAAGCCCTTAGTTATATGGGCAACCGTGCCATTGGCTATTATTGGTGTAAGCGCAGGCTTGTTAGTAATGAACGCCCCCTTTAGCTTTATGGCGCTACTGGGTTTATTAAGCTTAAGCGGCATGCTGATTAAAAACGGTATTGTATTGGTCGATCAAATAAACTTAGAACTTAGTGAAGGAAAATCACCCTATCAAGCTGTGTTTGACTCAGGCGTAAGCCGTGTGCGTCCTGTAGCCATGGCCGCTATCACTACAATACTTGGTATGATCCCATTATTATTTGACGTATTCTTTCAGTCAATGGCGGTCACCATTATGTTTGGCTTAGGTTTTGCCACCATACTAACCCTGATTGTGGTGCCGGTTTTATACACTGTGGTGTTTAGAATTGACTACCCTAAACAGTCTTAATCATTAATAAAAAACGCAGCCTAGGCTGCGTTTTTTATTTGCTTGATTTATACCAACTTAATTACTTTTTTAAGCTTAACGTGCCACTGCTCTTAGCTTTAGTTCCTGATGCGGAATTAGCTTTATTGGCATTTGATTTACCAACATAGGTGGTTGAACGTTTCTGATATGGCGTATTACGGCTGCTTTTGTTGGCTTGCTTATGTTGTTCGTTGTTCTTTGTACCTCGAGGCTTGTCACCTTGATACTCACGCTTATGCACTGATTTTGCTTGGTTGCTTGTGGTTAGCCCAACGTTATTATTCGATGTACTATCGTCATACAATGAGTGTTCTTGTGTTTTGCCTGAATCAGCAATCGAGTCGTTAATAACCGCCATTTCTGCATCGCTTAAATGACGCCATTGCCCTACTTTTAACCCTTTAAGGGTTACATTCATAATACGCACACGCTTTAATGTAACCACTTCGTAGCCTAAATATTCACACATACGACGGATTTGACGATTTAAACCTTGAGTTAAAATAATAGTGAATTGCTGGGCACCCGTTTGCGTCACTTTACATTTTTTGGTCACGGTATCTAAAATAGGAATACCGTTTGCCATTTTATTCACAAACTGGCGGTTTAGTGGTTTATCTACGGTAACCACGTATTCTTTTTCGTGGTTATTGCCAGCACGAAGGATTTTATTAACGATATCCCCTTCATTGGTTAAAAAAATCAACCCCTCTGAGGGCCTATCCAAGCGACCAATAGGAAAGATACGGTCAGGATAATTAACCGCTTTTACAATATTACTTTGAATTTTTCGTTCTGTGGTACAGGTAATACCGACTGGTTTATTGTAAGCAATGTAAACCCGTTTTGGTGGTGATTTTAATGGCTTACCATCAACCAATACCACATCGCTTTGTGCGACTTTAACACCCATTTCGGGTAATTCGCCATTAACAGTAACACGACCTTGCTCAATATATTTATCGGCTTCACGGCGTGAGCAAAACCCTGTTTCACTAATAAATTTATTTAAACGCTTTAAGTCTGTCATATGGCAAATCTTCTTAAATATAAAGGCGCATAGTTTAAACTACTCAAGCTATTTTTTCGCGCTTAATTTGCGCTAATTTACGCCATAGGTATTCAAGAGGCCCTTGCTTAAAATAACGACAGTAGAGTGCAGTAAACATAAGCTGTACAGCCACTAAGCAAATAGCAACAAGCCAATAATCAATGCGGTTAAAACTCAGCGCCCATTGCGGGAAAAACACTTTAAACAATAATAATTGCATAATGGTTTGGCTTATATATAAAGTAAAAGCTAACCGCCCTACGCGTTGAATAAGCACACCTATTTGCGCGCTGTTATTACATAGCTTAACAATTAAATGAATATAAAGCAGCGCCACACATAAAGCAGCCAGTTCATTAACAGGCTCTTGTAACGCATAACCAATACCTTGTTCATATGACTCTAACACTAATCGTAAGCTAGTCAGCAACACACTTAACACAGCAAGTTTAATTAGCCCCGACCTGCTAAATCCATCACTAAACACATTACATTTGTAGGCAACAATACCAATTAGCATAAAGCCAGCACTTACCCACAGTAATAAAATAGGCACTGTTAGCAACATATAAATGCTCATTGTTATATTTTGGCTAAAATGCGCACCAATACTTTGGTAATAACTATTATATATCTGGTAAAACTCGGGAGAATCCCTATAGAGTGGTTCTTCATTAAGCCCTAACATAAACATTGCTGTGGCAAGTAAAGCGATAAAAGTAAAAAAGGCCGCTTTGCTTTTAAGCTCTTCGTCCGTGTAATCTAAATAGCGTAATACCAGTAATGCTGACACCCCATATAAAAACAAAATGTCACCCGCCCACAGTAACAACCCATGTATTAAGCCAAACACAATAAGCCAATATAGGCGTTTTTTTAATGGCTGAATACATTGCTGACGCTGAAACTGAATATAAAGACCAGCACCAAATAATAACGTAAATAATGTGCGAAACCGCCCTTCAACAAATATAAGGCTTAAGGTGTGTAAAAAATTATCGCTAGCTGGAGGTGTGCTAAGTGGAGTGTAATTGAGTTCAAAAATTGCAAAGGAATAGCAGTTAATAAATACCAGTCCAAGTACTGCTATGCCCCTTATAAAGTCCATATTATAATTGCGCAAACCCTATCCTTTTAAATATTATCTTTATAGCTATCGGCCCATTTTACAGCTTGTTTGTATAATTTTGGTAAAAAAGCACTGTCTAAATTAATGAGTGATACCGCTTTCTCAAGCGCCCACCAACTTCCGGTTTCATATGCTTTTACCGTTTCAAGAATATAATATAAGTCATTTTTCTCGCCGGTTAGTGCTGCTTTAATTTCATCTGGGAATGGCAGTTTATCAACCAACAAGTCCATTGGCTTATCTAAAATAGCATCAAGCAAAGAAAACAGCCCAGTTAAAAATGCCTCACCTTGAACTTGTTTGGCGACTTTGCTGGCTATTAATTCACAAAAGCGAGCGCGAATAACACACATTTGCATAAGCTCTATCGGCTTAGTGCGCGCGGTGTGTGCTGTAACAATTAGGCTAACAAACTTTTTTAAACGCGCTTGCCCTAAGTAAACCAGCGCTTGTTTTAATGACGATATTTGGCTTTGCAGGGGAAATACACCACTATTTAATAAACGCAATAGTTTGTATGCTAGTGCTGCATCAAGCTCAAATAACCCAGTGATTACTTTCACATCAGGATCTGGCTTCATTACTTCTGAATAAATGGCAATGACAAGACCATAATTATAATGAATATCTTTTTGCTCTATCATTGCGGGGCGGGCAAAGTAATACCCTTGGAAATAATCAAACCCCATTTGGCGAGCTAATTTATATTCTTCATCGGTTTCTATTTTTTCAGCTAACAGCTTAATATTTTTGTGTTTTTTTAGCTTATTGACCACCAGTGGAATTTCATCCAGTGGCGTGAGCCGAATATCAAATTTAATTAAATTAACTAGCTTTAAAAAACGTTCCCACTGCGGTGAGTAAACAAAGTCATCAAGGGCTAATTTATAGTTACTGTGAAAGAGTTTACGGCATAGCTCGTAGGTATCGTCGGTAGGCTCTATGGTTTCGAGTAATTCAATAACCACATCTTTACAGGGTAAAAATTCGCATAAATCGAGTTTTAATGATTCAGGACCAATATTGATCAGTGCTTTTTTACCCGAAGTAATATGGCGAGTACCTAAGTTAAGCTGGTTTTCCATAATCAGGCGAGCCGTTGCTTGACCATCAGATACACCAGGAAAGCAATTTTCAGGGCTATCGCGAAACAGTAGTTCATATGCAACTACATTTTGATTACGATTAAGGATTGCTTGCCTTGCCACAAATACCGACACATTACCTACTTTTTATTATTTCCACCAGACTAAGTAATTAAAGCGCAAATAGGAACGGATGTCACTGAACTTTAATAAATTTTTTAATATAAGTAGGTAATATAATCAGTTACAACGTCATCCCAACCAAAGCGGCTGTTCTTAGCGCTATTTTTTATCGCTTGCCATTGCTTAGGATTAGCGTGATTTACATTCAAGGCCTCAGATAAACTATGCAACAGTGCCTCTGCCTGAGCTAATAAGGTATCACCAGTAAAACTAAAACCAGTCACATTATGCTCAACTGTATCTTTTAAGCCGCCAACACTGTGCACAAGACAGGGCTGACCTGCTCGCATTGCCAGCATTTGGCTAATGCCACACGGCTCAAAAGAACTAGGCATTAAAAATAAATCCCCTAGTTGATACATTAAATCACCAACACCTTGGCCATAACCTTTTAAAAACAATAAATTGCTATTTCGAGCCATTGCAGTGGTAAATAATTGTTCTAGTTTTTTATCGCCCGAGCCCAATACAATCAAGCGACCATTATATTGGTTTATAACCTTGCATACCTCATCAATAGTTAAACTATTGTTGTGTGGCTGGCACAGCAGCAATACTTTTTGCTCGGTGAGCCGCCCTACACTGGTCACTAAAGGCCCTTGCTGCTCTGATGCCATAAATTGTAAAACACGTTGGTGAGCAATATAGTGGCTGCTGTCTAAGTGTACGTTTTTTGCCATCCAGCTAAAAAGCGTAGCTTCTATCTGCTCTAAAAGCTCGCTAAGCGTTGCCTGCTTCGGGTGTTGAGTTGTGTAATCACAGCCGTTGAGGATCCCAATCAGCTTGCCCTGCTCAGCCGCTTGTTGTAAATCACGCTCAAGTCCTTCACCACCAAAAAAACCGCCTGCATCGTTACTCGCAATCTGCACTTCTTGGCTATAACTGGGTGAAACCACATGTACTTTATCGGCTAAATTAATAGCACTGCGCATGGGGTTAAAGCAATGAGGGTAACGGGGATCACAAAGCAATTGGCCATCATAACTTAATGAGGGAAACCACGCTTCTAAGCTAGAGTCATCGTCTTTAAAAGGGCGAATACCTTGTAAGGCTAAGTTATGAACCGTGTACACCAAGCGCAGCTTAGCAAGTTTACGATAGCGAGGCTCAAATTTTAGTAACACCGCCACACAAGCACTGTGCCAGTCGTGTAAATGTAACGTGTTTGGTTGTTTTAAAACCCCTTGTAAAAGCGCTTCACAAATCGCGGCATTAAACAGTGCAAACTTACTCGCATCAGTAGCAAATGGACGATTGTCATCATCGTTGCAATACACACTATGTGATTGGCTGAACAAAGGGTGGCTTATTACTATTTGCCTCACTGCATTTTGCGTTTGTGGAATTTCAAACAGCGATAAAACGTGAGAGGCTGAATTAAACGCAACGTTGACTTCACCAATAAAACGGCGCTCACCCAATTCAAAGCCATAATCAGGAATTACCACATCAATCGTTAGTCCCTGTGCCGCTAACGCTTTAGGTACGTCACGTATGACATCGGCAACACCACCGACTTTGGCATTAGGTAACGCATCATTTTCTGCGGCAACCATTAATACATGCATTTATTTACTCTTATAGTTAGCTGCAAGGCTTTCGCCTTGCTATTTAATTATTGATTTAACTTAGTGTCTAACTTTGTCAGCATCTCGCGGGTTACCAAAACAATTCCCTTTTTAGATACTCTAAAGCCATTGGCTTCGTCGGTTTTACGATCATAACCAATTTCTAATCCTGGGGGGATCTCACAGCTTCTATCAATAATGGCACGTTTAACTTTACACCCACGGTTAACTATAACACCGGGTAAAATAACCGACTCTTCAATAGTACAATATGAGCGAATATGTACATTAGAAAACAGCAATGACTTTCTCACTAATGAGCCTGAAATAATACAGCCACCGGATACGGTTGAATCAACAGCCATACCCCGACGATCGTCATCATCAAAAATAAACTTAGCTGGAGGAAGCTGCTCTTGGTATGTCCAAATTGGCCAAGTAGGGTCGTACAAATCCAATTGAGGCTCAGGCATAACCAACTCCATGTTCGCTTCCCAAAATGAATCTAAGGTCCCTACATCGCGCCAATAAGGTTGCCCTACTTGTGCAGGATCTCTAAATGGGTAAGCAAACACATTATGCTCTTCGATAATGGCGGGAATAATGTCATGACCAAAATCACGTCCTGAGCCTTCGGTTTGTGAATCTTTTTGTAATTGCTCAAATAAAAACTCAGTATTGAATACGTAATTACCCATTGACGCTAAACACGTACCTGGTTTGCCAGGCACAGAGCTTGGTTCAGCTGGTTTTTCGTCGAATCGTCGCACTCGATTTTCTTGATCAACGGTCATTACCCCAAAGGTGTTCGCTGCTTCTTCAACCGCGACTTCTAAACAGCATACGGTCATATCGGCACCATTTTCGACATGCTTTGCTAACAAACCGCCGTAATCCATACGATATACATGATCGCCTGACAAAATCATTACATATTTAGGTAGTTCATGGCGAATAATATCCATATTTTGAAATACCGCATCGGCAGTACCGCAATACCATTCATCACCATTACGCTGTGATGCTGGTAAAATCTCAACTGACTCGCCTAATTCCTTTTTAAAGTGCCCCCATGCACGATTTACATGGCGTATTAGCGAATGAGATTTATATTGCGTTGCAATTCCGACACGTCTTACACCAGAGTTAATACAATTTGATAGTGGAAAATCAATAATACGGTGCTTGCCGCCAAAATAAACGGCTGGTTTTGCACGCCAGTCTGTTAGCTCATGAAGACGAGAACCTCGTCCGCCGGCTAGAATGAGTGCATAGGTGTCTCTGGTTAAATTACTTATATAGCGATTTGCATAACTGGGCATATTACTCTCTCCATTTAGTGTCAGCTATTAGTGTCAGTGTTTGTTTTTACTGTTTGCTGTGAAGTATCTAGTGGGGTTAAGTGCCATATGTCATCACAATATTGGCCTATTGTTCTGTCACTAGAAAATAAACCACTGGCCGCGGTATTTAAAATACTCATTTGAGTCCAGTGGGTTTGATCAGCGTACGCTTTATCCACTTCACGCTGCGCTGCAATGTAACTGGCAAAGTCATGTGCGGTTAGCCATGCATCGTCTTTGCTTTTAATGCCGCTAATGACATCATCAAATAAGCCGGGTTCAAATAGATTAAAATGACCACTTTCAAGGAGATGCATCACGCTATTTAGATCTGAGTTATTCGCAATAATTTCACTGGGATTATAATGCGCTCTAATTTCGTCAATGTGCTCGGCTTGTGCGCCAAATAAGAAGAAGTTTTCAGCTCCTACTGCATCGCGGATTTCAATATTCGCGCCATCTAACGTGCCTATTGTGAGCGCACCATTCATCATAAACTTCATGTTGCCGGTACCGGATGCTTCTTTACCTGCTGTAGAAACTTGCTCCGACAAATCTGTTGCAGAACATATAGTTTCCATGGCGGTCACATTGTAATTTGGTAAAAAGGCAACTCTTAAAAACATCGATACTTCAGGGTCTTTGTTGATCACCTCAGCAACATTATTAATCAGTTTAATAATTTTCTTCGCCATCATATAACCAGGTGCGGCTTTACCTCCGAGTAATACACAACGAGGTACCATGCCTTGTGTATCGCCACGACGAATGCGGTCGTATAAATGAATAACATGTAGGACATTGAGTAACTGGCGCTTATATTCATGAATACGCTTTACCTGCACATCAAATAGCATATTTACATCAAACTCGACGCCACACTTTTGTTTTACTAAATCGACTAAACGCTGCTTGTTTTGCCGTTTTGCCTGCTGCCATGTTACGTGCAATTGCGGATCATCATAAAAACGGCGTAATTGGCTAATTTTTGCAAAGTCGCCTACCCAGTCTTTTCCTATTTTCTCGCTAATAATATGGCTCAGACCCGGATTACAATAAGCAAGCCAACGCCTTGGTGTCACCCCATTGGTTTTGTTATTAAACTTTTCAGGCCATAATGAGTAAAAATCTTTAAACAAACCCGCAGTTAATAACTGGGTATGCAGTGCGGCTACGCCATTGACTGAATAACTACCAACAATGGCTAAGAAAGCCATGCGAATTTGCGGCTCTTCGCCCTCTTCAATTAATGATAAGTCTCGTTGCTTTTGCACATCACCCGGCCAATGCCTTGCAACCTCTGCTAAGAAACGGGCATTAATTTCATAAATAATTTCTAAAATACGTGGTAATAATTTAGCAAATAACCCCACTGACCACTTCTCTAATGCCTCCGGCAATAAAGTGTGATTTGTATAAGCCATGGTTTTGGTTGTGATGTTCCATGCCTGATCCCAGTCGAGTTCATGGTCGTCAACTAAAATTCGCATCAGCTCTGCCACGGCAATACTAGGATGAGTGTCGTTAAGCTGAAAAACATGATGCTGAGCAAAATCAGTAAAATTATCTCCGTATTGCTCAATCCACTGGCTCAGTACATCTTGAATGCTTGCCGATGATAAAAAGTATTGCTGGCGTAAACGCAGTTCTTTACCATTTTCACTGCTGTCGTTAGGGTACAACACCATGGTTATTTGCTCTGCGAGGTTTTTTTGTGCCACCGCTTCTGAATAACTACCGGCATTAAATTCGGCTAAATTAAATTCATCGGTTGCTTCAGACTTCCAAAGCCTAAGGGTATTAACAATATTATTTTTATAGCCCGGAATGGGAACATCATAAGGAACCGCAAGCACATCTTGGGAGCTCATCCACTGGCGATGTTCATGACCAAATTTATCGGTATAACTTTGTACATAACCCGAGAACTTAACTCGTTTAGCTTGCTCTGGTGCGCTCAATTCCCAAGGGTGACCTTCGCGTAGCCAGTTATCTGGCTGCTCAATTTGGTAGCCTTCTTTTATTGATTGATTAAACATGCCGTATTCATAGCGAATTCCATAACCCACTACTGGCAGCGCTAAACTCGCGCAACTATCTAAAAAGCATGCCGCTAAGCGCCCCAAGCCACCATTACCTAAGCCGGCATCATGCTCTGCTTGTTCTACATTTTCCAGCTCAGTACAGTAAGCTTGCAGTGCAGTACTTACCTGAGATTCTAAATCAAGGTTGAGTACCGCATTACCCAGTGCTCTACCCATTAAAAACTCTAGCGATAAATACGCTGTTTTGCGGCGTTTTTGTTGTTTAATTTGCTGATTAGTTTCTCTGCAACGCGCAACGAGTCTATCTCTTATTGTCAGCGCCAATGCATGATATAAATACAACTGCGACTCTCCCACCACATCACGCCCTAAGGTGTAATAAAAGTGGCGAGTTAAATCATCACTTAAGGTACTTTCATCAATAACCGGGCCTTCTTGCCAGCCTTTTACCACACACACTTGCTCGTCTTGCTTAGTCATAATCTTCGCCTTCTAAATTGGCACTAAAAACCCAACTACTTTGTGCTGAAATATTCACGGTTGCATCTTCTTCAACAACAGTTGATGCGTTATTTACG
Organism: Pseudoalteromonas sp. S1610; assembly: GCF_005887465.1. Classification (GTDB taxonomy): domain Bacteria; phylum Pseudomonadota; class Gammaproteobacteria; order Enterobacterales; family Alteromonadaceae; genus Pseudoalteromonas; species Pseudoalteromonas undina. The sequence continues at coordinate 61,579 of NZ_PNDI01000048.1, forward strand.
CTTGATAACACTAACGCCCATGTCGCAGTAATGGGCGATTGTGGTAATTGGCAGACCACGGGCTGTTTACTGGCGTTTAAAATAATTAATAAGGCGTGCTTATTTTGCTTATCAAGTAAGCTATACATTAAAAATTGTCGCGTATCTTCATGCCAATGTGTTTCATCCATTTTTTTACCTTGCTCGGTGAACCACTTAACGGTGAAACGTTCATCAATATCATCTAAAAACACACTGTGTTTAAACGCACTGTGACCGTGCCTAATTTTTAATGCATCATCTATAAACTGAATTAAGCAATGGTTTAGTTGTGAGTCTTTCCATGCCAGCCAGCTTGTGCGGTTATTCTGGCAATAAGCGTTATTATTACCACCTTGAGAATGGGCCATTTCACTGCCAGCGGCTATCATTGGCACCCCTTTAGAGAGTAGCAAGGTAAGTAAAAAGTTTTTTTGTTGTTGGAGCCGTAAGTTTATTATTTCAGGATCGCTACTAAATCCCTCAACTCCGCAATTAAACGAATAATTAGCGCTGTGGCCATCTTGATTGTTTTCACCATTTGCTTGGTTATGTTTGTGCTCATAACTGACTAAGTCGGCAAGGGTAAAACCATCATGACTGGTAATAAAATTAATACTATTAAGCGGGCCGCGGTTACTGTGTTCAAAAATATCAAACGAGCCATGTAAACGCTTAGCTACATCACTAATAATGCCTTTTTCACTTTGCCAAAAGCGTTTAATCACATCACGGTATTGATCATTCCACTCACGCCAAGGAGCAGGAAAAGCACCTAACTGATACCCGCCAGGCCCTATATCCCACGGCTCACTAATCAGTTTTACCTTATTTAATATAGGATCTTGTGCAACGGCCTGTAAAAACGTATGAGACGCACTAAAACCCGTACTTGAACGCCCTAAAATGGTGGCTAAATCAAATCGAAAGCCATCAACCCCCATAACTTCCACCCAATAACGCAAGCTATCAAGAACCAATTGCAAGGTTTTTGGATGATCAATATTTAAGGTGTTACCACAGCCAGTATCATTTATATATACATTGGGCTGCCCATTAATAGTGCGATAATAAGTGAGGTTATCGAAGCCACGTAAAGACAATATAGGTCCATCACTGCCGCCCTCAGCAGTATGGTTGTATACAACATCTAAAATAACTTCAATATTGGCGCGATGTAGTTCGCTGACCATCTGTTTAAATTCGTTTATATCGTCATTAACCAAATAGTCTTTGTGGGGAGTAAAAAAATTGATGCTATTGTAGCCCCAGTAATTTTGCAGGCCTTTAGTAATTAAAAACTGTTCACTTATAAACGCATGCACAGGCAAAAGCTCAATAGCGGTCACCCCTAAACTTTTTAAATGCTCAATAAAGCACGGGTGGCTTAGGCCTAAAAACGTGCCTTGCTGTACTTTTGGAATACCTGGATGACGACACGTAGCACCTTTTACATGACACTCATAAATTACCGTATTAGCCCAGCTATGCTGTGGCTTTTTATTGGTATAAGCAACCGATGTAGTCACTTTAGATTTAGGCATATCTATCGCATTATTAACCTCGCTTTTAGTGCCTATCGGCATTTGTCCGTAATGGCGCTCGCTCCAAGTAAACTCGTTAAACAAGTCTTTTGCATAAGGGTCAATCAGCAACTTATGTTCATTAAATAACATGCCCTTTTCATGGTTATACTCACCATCAACCCTAAAGCCATATAATGCGCCAGCGCTAAGTGGCGCAACGTGAATACTCCACACCCCGCCTTCATTAATATTCATAGCTATTTTTAATATTTCTGTATGGCCACTTTTATCAAATAAACAAACAAAAGCTTGGCTTGCATTAGGGGCGTATAAGGCAAAGTTGACGCCGTTGTTTTGTACAGTCGATCCCAATGGAAGAGATGCACCATGGGTAACCTCAAAGCAATTACTCATCATTCACCTTTTGCAAGTAAACAGTGGTTAAGCCACCCATCTGTAATGTAATACTGTGATCAAAGCCATGGCTTGGTTGATTAATTGAATGAATAAGTTGGCTTGGCTCATCAGTGATATTAATGCCTGAGCCAAAAAAACATGACTCATCAGTATTTAATATCACCTTATAACTGCCTTCAGCAGGCACGCCTAAAGTAAAGTGTTGATATGCTGTAGGGGTAAAATTAGCGACAATAACCATAAAATCGTCAGCACTTTTGGCATAACGAATAAAGCTAAATATACTTTGCTGACTGTTATTATTATCTATCCATGAAAAACCAGTAGCGCAACTATCAAGCTCATAAAGTGCTGGATGTGCTTGATACACATGATTAAGGCGTTTAACCGTATCTTGAATACCTTGATGACTTTGGTGTTCAAGCAAGTGCCAGTCTATTGAATTGTCATGATCCCACTCTTTTCGCTGTGCTATTTCGGCGCCCATAAACAGTAGTTTTTTTCCTGGATGCGCCCACATAAACGCATAATAAGCCCGTAAATTAGCAAACTGTTGCCAATCGTCACCAGGCATTTTGTTTAGTAGTGAGCCTTTGCCATGCACCACTTCATCATGACTGAGCGGTAAAATGTAATTTTCACTAAAGGCATACACCATAGAAAATGTCATTTTATGATGATGGTATTTCCTAAATAGTGAGTCTTGCTGCATGTAATGCAGGCTGTCGTTCATCCAGCCCATATTCCATTTGTAACCAAAGCCCAAACCATTATGCTCAACGCTTTGCGTTACTCCGGGCCACGCCGTTGACTCCTCAGCAACCATCATAATACCGGGGTTATTTTTATAACTGCGTATGTTTACCTGTTTAAGGCACTCAATTGCCCCTAAGTTTTCTCTGCCACCGTAGCAATTAGCCACCCATTGCCCTTCTTTTCGGCTGTAATCAAGATACAACATAGATGCCACCGCATCTACTCGCAGTCCATCTATGCCAAATTGACTGAGCCAATACATTGCATTTGATATTAAAAAGCTTTTAACTTCAGGGCGATCGTAATTATAAATATAGGTATTCCAATCAGGGTGAAACCCTTGACGCATATCAGCATGTTCATATAAATGGGTGCCATCAAAACAATGTAACCCATGAGGGTCGCTTGGAAAGTGCCCCGGCACCCAATCGAGTAAAATACCGATATTGGCTTTATGGCATTGCTCAACTAAGTATTTAAAGCTGTTGTAATCACCAAAGCGGCTTGTAGGCGCAAACAAGCCTACCGGCTGATAACCCCAAGAACCATCAAACGGGTATTCACTGATAGGCATAAGTTGTAAATGCGTAAACCCCATTTTAACCACGTAACTTACAAGCTTATCTGCCAGCTCGCTGTAGCTTAAATAACGATTATGCTCAGCGCGTTGCCAAGAACCTAAGTGCACTTCATAAATACTAATAGCGGCATCAATATGATTACGCTTTTGCCTATTTTTGATCGCTTGTTCACTAAGCGTGATAGGGGTGGGTTTGTATTGTAAAATGCTTGCTGTACCAGGCGCTTGCTGCATTTTAAAAGCAAATGGATCGGCTTTATCTAAAACTTCACCACTGATTGTGGTGATAGCAAATTTGTAGCACATATCGGCGCACAGCTCCGGGATAAATAACTCCCATACTCCACTGGCCGGATGAAATCGCATAAAGTGACGATTGGACTGCCAAAAGTTAAATTCACCAATCACTGAAACGCTGGCAGCATTTGGCGCCCACACACAAAAACGAACACCGTCAACGCCCTGTTGAGTAATAAATTGCGCGCCTAAGTGCGCATAAGCATGCTCAAGACTCCCTTCATTGAACAAGTACATTGCTTGCTCATCAAGGGTACTACTAAAACTGTATTCATCGTAAAAGGAAATATTATTGCTTTTATAGCTAACATGGCATCGATACACACTGCTCGGCATGCTTGATAGCTCAGCTATAAATAAATCACTTTGTTTATAGCGCAATGCAGTAATTGTTTGATCACCAATTAACAATTCAACCTGCAGTGCTGCTGGCAAATACACTCGAACTTCTATGCCGCTTTGTGTACTGTGCGCTCCTAAAAAACTAAATGGGTCTTTAAAGCGTCCTGCTGCGAGCGCAGTAACTTGTGAATCATAATCAGTCACTGGCGTTGATTTCATATTTTTTATACTGCCCATTTACCCATTCCTCATTGAATGTATTGCAGTCAAAAGTGATGCGTTATCAGTAAAAATATCCTCGCACGTATGTGTTAACACCCGTCTCCAATTGGGATACTCTTTATCTGTACCCGGAATGTTAACTGGGTAGCATTGTTTGTCTAAGTCATCAATTTGTAGGGCAAATAATCGCGATGGCGACTTTGCTAAACACAAAGCCAGCGCGCTATAAATCGCAAAAGCATCGGTGTTTAATGACATGTCAGAATGTGTGTCTTGTGCATTAATAAAATCAACTAACCGTTGTTGCTCTTGTTGACGTTGCTGCACTAGCTGCTGGTGTTTAGTGGCATCAATCAGCTGATACTGTTGTTTGAGGGTTAAATCACTATGCTGCCACCAGCCAACAAATGGCGGTACGTCATGATTGGCAATCATTAGCAGGCATTGTTCGCTAAGATCATCACGATTAACAAATTCATCATTTTGTTGTTTTTCGAAATAAAATAAACTGTTTGAAAAAATTCCACTGCTCACCAGCGCTTCTTTTACTTCAGGTGGCACAACACCTAAATCTTCGCCTATCACGACAGCCTTATTTAGGTGAGATTCTATTTTCAAAATAGCTAACAAGTGCTCGAATGGATAGTAAACATAGCAACCATCTTGGCTGTTATTATTGTTAAAGCACCACCATAAACGTCTAATTGCCATAACATGATCAATGCGTAATCCACCCACAGCATTCATATTGGCGCGTATAAGTGAGCGGTAAAAGTAATAGTTATTGTCAGCAAGGCGCTGAGGATTTATTGCTGGCAAACCCCAATTTTGGCCACTTTCAGCCCAAGGATCTGGTGGAGCTCCTACAGTCGCATCTTGGCTAAACAGTTTCTGCTGATGTTTATATTCGCTGCCCTCTTTGGCACAGCCAACTGCTAAGTCGTTAATCAAACCAATCGCCATTCCTTGGTCGATACAATGTTGTTGGCACAGTATGAGTTGGCTGTGTGCCTGCCATTGCAGGTAATGGTCGAATGTCGGCTGCGTAGTTTCTAGCATAGCAAGTACATCGCGGTGCTGTTTACAAAAGGCTGTAAACTCGTCTTGCCGTGCTTGACTACCCTGTTGTTGAAAATGCGCAAAAAGCAGTTTAAAGGCATTATATTTCTGCTCAGTAACCGTTTTATAATTAATAAAGGTTATATCTTGCTCGCTGTGCGACGTTAAACAACAAGAAGATAAGTAATCATCTAAAGTGGGGTTGTTAATACTATCTGTCGATAAGTTAATTGCTATATACAATGGATTGAGTAACGCGCGGTTACTGGGGTTATAGGGACTAGCGCACTCTGGGTTATCTGCAAATAATAAGTGCAGAGGATTAAGTAAAATATAATCCATTTTTTGTTTTGCACATAACGTGGTTAATTCAAGTAAATCATTAAAATCACCAATTCCCATTCCGGCTTTGTTTTTTAATGTATATAACTGAATTGATAAGCCAAGGCGTTTACTATCGGCAATTTGATAAACTTGTTTAGGGATAGACCAAATTTGTGTAGTTGCCGATTGCGCTCCCATACTCAGCAAAGCATCATAATAACCCGTAGGTAAATGGGTAAGTGGCAACGCTATTTCAATATAACGGCAGTCATTTAAAAAATACTCGCCTAATGGCGCATAGTCAGCAATTTGTTCAAATTGTAGCTTAATATTTAATGCAGGTATGTTAAGCGTAATTTTATGGTGCGCGTCGGTTTCTTTAATACGTACTTTAAGCACATTGCTAGGCTGCTTTACTAAGCTAACAGCCGGTGCAAGCGTTAACCAAGTGGCCGCATCTAATTGGTAATTTAACTTATCTATTTGCGCTGCATCACTGGTGTCAACGCCACAACACTGCAAGGCTAACTTGCGCGTTTGTTCGCTAAAAACAACGTGTTCACCAGTGTACTTAGTGTATTCATAGCCTATTCCATGCAAATAAAATAATTGCGATAGTGCGTCCATTCACCAACCTTAATTAATGCGTTGTGTATTTACTATACTGTTCTCTGAACCAAAATTATTAGCCCGATAACCATCAGCCTGATGGTCGTTATCCCACTGCTTACCATTAATCAAATAACGAAAGTGAAACTCTTTATCAACAGGCAAACGCTGTTTACACTTAAACACACCCAACTTTTTGTTCAGTTTCATTGGCACTGGCTGCCAATCATTAAACTCCCCAAGTAAACAGACATCATCAGCATCAGGATGAGAAAATTCAAACGTGACTTCTGCTTCGTTTTTTGTCTTAAAAAAGCGTTTATTCAACATAATAGGCTCCAACTAAACCGTAAGGGTTATTCATCTTTGCCACAGGCCAAACAGCTTAAATAGGCGATGTGGAATCCATTCATTCACATAAAAACAAGCTTAAAGTTAAACAAAACTTTATTTACGCATTATTACAGTGCGTTATTTATTTTACCGCACTAGGTTGGTGCAGTTTTCAACCATTTTAAACAGGTTTTTAGGTAAGCTCTTTAACTGAGCAATTTTTAAACCAACTACACCCGATTAAATTTCTTTTACAACAATTCACACATAATCGTTTTTTATTACCGCATTGAGGTTAAAAAACCTTTAGCTTAACCACATCATCAGCGATAATAATTATCTACCTAGCCAATGCCGATAAATATTTAAAAACTATGATTAAAAAAAGCATTCTTATTACCTCTGTTATTGTTTTTCTCACTACCATTGCTGTTGTTGGTAGTTCAATTTATACACTATATAGTAAAAAGCTTGTCTCTGTAGACCCAAAGTTAAAAGAAATTTCCGGCATTGAGTTTGATAAATATAAACGTCTTTGGGCTATTAATGACAGTGGCGACGAACCTAAGCTATATAGACTCAATGACGATGGCTCTATCGCTAAAGAAATTTTAGTCAGCAACGCAAAAAACATTGATTGGGAGGACATGACACAAAATAACTTTGGTCATTTTTTCTTGGGTGACTTTGGTAATAATAAAAACGAACGTAAGTGGCTAACCATTTATAAAATAGAAAACCCGATTGATATTAAAACAAATACCACTGAAGCCGAGATAATTAAATTTACCTACCCAGAATTAGACGGCAGTCCAATACAACCTGATCAACGCAATTATGACTTAGAAGCTTTTGTCGCTTTTGGCCGGCACTTATATTTATTTACTAAAAACCGAACTGAACCCTTTGATGGTATTACCAATGTTTACAAAGTAGGCGATCATGCAGCAAATTTTGACGCCCAGCTAATTGACTCATTTAGAACCTGCACCACCATGGAAAAGTTATGCTGGATCACCTCTGCAGCACTTAGCCCAGATAGAAAAAAACTTGCGCTACTAGACTCAACCAGCATTTGGCTGTTTGAAAATTTTAAAGGGGATAAGTTTTTCTCTGGTGATGTGTCTAAAATTGATCTTGGTATTGTGACCCAAAAAGAAGCGATCACGTTTTATGATGATAATACAATTGCCTTTACCGATGAGGAATTTAAAGGCATTGGCGGTAATGTTTATTTTTTAAAGCTCGATCAAGTTACTAAGGTAAAGGTACAGCGAAGCCACGCACAAGCCCAGTAGGTTAAAATAAATCTATTTCTGAATCGTTTTCTTGTACGTTGATTAGCTGTTCAGCGATTAAATCTTCGTATACACAAAACTTATCTCGGCCATTATTTTTAGCGTAATACAGTGCTTTGTCGGCGCTTTCTATTACAGTGATTGGGAAATCATAAGGGCTAATACGTGCTAAACCAGCACTGATCGTCATGTTTTCAACAAAAGGAAACGAAGTATTTCTGACGAGTTGTAAAAATTCTGCCATTTTATTACATATGGAATCTGCATCAGTGGGCTCAAAAACAATCACAAATTCTTCACCACCAAAGCGAAAAATTAAATCGGTTGAACGAAAAAAGTGACGCATTTTTTGCGCTAATATCAGCAGTACTTCATCACCGCAAATATGACCATACTTGTCGTTTATATTTTTAAAATGATCAATATCTAAAATAGCTAACCAAGATGTAGATGCGTATTTTTGTTGCCTTTTACCCTCATCTCGAGATGAACTGTGAACTTTTAATACTTGTTTTTCAATCAGTTGTTTTATTTTTTTTTCAAAAGTTTGTCTATTTAATAGTCCTGTTAATTTATCTCTTTCGTTTTCATGAAGAATCACTAAATAATTTTCAAAAATACGACAAAAAGCATTTAACATCACCTGGGCTGGACTATCTAGGCTGTTTGAAACCACAGAAATTGCGGCGACTGTTTTCTCTTGGCGGGTAATGGGTAACCAACGGCGTTCGATGCCATCTGTTGATTGCACCGTGATAATACAAGCAGAACGTAAGCATGATAGAAGCTCATCCTCGGGGTGTGCAACAATTTGTCGTTGTACCCACTCAAATTGCTTTTCACCAGTCACTTTCAAACATAGGCTTTGTTCAATGGTAAGTTGACCCTGAACTTCTATGTCTTTATAAACTGAAACTTCTTTACACCCAATAAACTCTTGGATGGTCGATATCAAGCTGTATTCAAGTGAGTCTACGTCTCTGTTTTTTGTTATTTTGATAACTGAGTTTAGTAAATTTTCTTGCATTGTACTCCCTAAAGCAAACTGGGCATTAACAACTCATAAATTCAGCATAGACCACAGGGTATAATATGCTAATTAAAATATTGAAATACCAATGTCACCCAGTCAAATAGGGAGTTTCGGGCAAAATTTGAACAAAATATAACTTAGCTATTCGTCATGCAATTTATAAATTTTTCAGATACGAGCGTTATGGCAACCTTATCAGTGTACATAGCCTGACTATTTTTTGTAATAAAGTCAGCACATTGCGCTTGTGATTGTTTGAATTTTTGCTTACATGAGTTTACTGACTCACCAATAACTTCTTGATAAATACTTTCATCACATAAGCTATTGGCAAACTGACTCGCGCCAGTAATAATCTCATTAATATTGACGGGTGAGGATTCTAGTTTAAAAAATATGTCGCTGTAAGTTTCAACCGTTATGTTATCGCTTGAGTCAAATAAAGTGGCCTTTGCACTTAAATATGAGCCACCTATTATTAATAGGGCTGCAGCAGCTAGTGTTGTGTATTTCATAACATTTCCTTGTAATGTTTTTGAGCTGTTTTGCCAAAACGTCCTGTTTCTCACATTGTAATCAACTAGTGTTCTTGCATGTAATAACTATACTTATCAGGTTTGTTCAGTATTGGAGGATTGTGGCAAATGCAGGGGCGAAAAGCCTATTGATTTGGTCAAAAACAATCCTTGTTTCTAATAACGGTGAGATTACAATTAAGTGAGCCTAAATGCAAATAATTAATACTCACTGAATGGTTAGAAATAAATCTAATTAACGCTTAAATTTGGTTTCTAAAATAACCGATGAACGAGTGCGCTCTACCCCATCTAAATTACCTATATCGTCTAATAAGTGGCTTAACTGCTCGAGATTTTGAGCTTCGACAATGGCAATTAAATCAAATTCACCGCTAATTGCATACAACTGAGATATGGCATCTATTTGTTTTAACTCTACGTTGGTTTTAGTCGTTAGCTTTTGTTTGACCTTTATTGAGACATGTGCAGAAACTAAGCTATTTAAAAAATCATCTCCAAAGTCAACGTTATACCCTTTAATCACCCCACTTTGCTCCAACTTAAGCATGCGACTTTGCACTGTTGAGCGGGATAAATTTAAATGCCTTGCAAGGTCAGAAATACTTGCTCTAGCGTTCGTTTTTAATACTGATAGTAGCTTTTTATCTTGGGGAGTTATCATAATGCTAATAAGGTTCGTTATTTTGACTATTATTCTAATCATTTTTCACAAAATAGCACTGCAAATTTAATCCATAACCTTTGATAATGACATTTTTAATAAGTATGAACGCATTGTATTGCTGAATAAGCCTGAGCTTATCGTTATTTTTCAGCAACGTTTTTTATGTGATTAATTTAGGTGTAAAAATGCAAGTAACCAGAGATTTATTTAACGACGTAATGGTCCCTAATTACAACCCATCTGCAGTTATTCCCGTTCGTGGTGAAGGCTCACGCGTGTGGGATCAAAATAACAACGAATTTATCGATTTTGCCGGTGGTATTGCGGTTAATTGTTTAGGTCATTGTCACCCTGCATTAGTGGGCGCACTAAAAGAGCAAGGCGAAAAAATTTGGCACTTAGCAAATGTAATGACCAATGAGCCAGCACTTCGCTTAGCTAAGAAAATGGTTGATGCTACCTTTGCAGAAAAAGTTTACTTTGCAAACTCAGGAGCTGAAGCAAACGAAGCGGCTTTAAAGTTAGCGCGTCGCTTTGCTTTGGACAAATTTGGTGCTGAAAAGTCTAAGATCATCGCTTTTAATAAAGGCTTTCATGGCCGTACTTTCTTCACTGTAACTGTAGGTGGCCAAGCCGCTTATTCTGATGGTTTTGGGCCAAAGCCTGCTGATATTGTTCATTGTGACTACAATGATATTGCTGCCTTTGAAGCCTTAATTGGCGATGACACTTGTGCAGTAATGATGGAGCCATTACAAGGTGAAGGCGGTATTGTGCCACCAACCAATGAGTTTGCACAAAAAGTACGTGAGCTGTGTACTAAACACAACGCACTGCTTATTTTTGATGAAGTGCAAACGGGTGTTGGCCGTACAGGTCACTTATACGCATACGAAGGCCTAGATGTTATTCCTGACATTTTAACCACAGCTAAAGCATTAGGTGGCGGTTTCCCAATTGGCGCCATGATTACGACTACTGAAATTGCAGCACACCTAAAAATAGGGACTCATGGTTCTACCTACGGTGGTAACCCATTGGCATGTGCTGTTGCAGAAGCTGCATTTGATACAGTAAATACCCCTGCGGTTTTAAATGGCGTAAAAGAACGTGAACAAATGTTCCGTGATGGTCTAAATGCCATTAACGAAAAATACCATGTATTTAGTGAAATCCGTGGTAAAGGCTTACTTATTGGTGCTGCATTAAATGAAAAATTTGAAGGCCGTGCTCGCGACTTCTTAGTTGCAAGTGCTAATAACGGTTTAATGAATTTAGTAGCCGGAATGAACGTTATCCGCTTTACACCTTCATTAGTAATCCCATTTGAGGATATTAAGGAAGGCTTAGCTCGCTTTGAAAAAGCAGTAAGCGAAGTTGTAAACGGTTAATCACTAAGTAAAACATATAAAGCCCTGAGATAAATGTTTACCTCAGGGCTTTATTGGAGCAAGTAGTTAATGCAAGTATTACGTCCTATTACTGTCAATGATTTTGCAGCACTTAAAGAGATTGCCATTGAATCAGGCCATGGTTTTACCTCTTTACCTGTCGATGATGGACAACTACAAGAAAAAATAGACCGTGCACAAAACAGCTTTACTAAAAATGTAAATAAGCCTATCGATGAAAGCTATTTATTTGTTTTAGAAGACAGTGACACTGGCAAAGTAATTGGTACTACCGCCATAGAAGCGGCCGTCGGTTTGTCTGTGCCTTTGTATCACTACCATTTAGGTAAAACTGTCCATCATTCACCCACCTTAAACGTTTACAATACCGTTGATATTTTAAGTATGTGTAATGACTACACAGGCTGCTCAGAAATATGTACTTTATTTTTACGTGAAGACAGCAGAAAAGGCTTAACAGGGCGGTTTTTATCACGTTCACGCTTTTTATTTATGGCACAACACAGTGAACGCTTTGCCGACACTGTAATTGCTGAAATGCGTGGCGTGAGTGATGAACAGGGGCACTCTCCATTTTGGCAATGGTTACAAGAACACTTTTTTAGTATTGAATTTCCACAAGCTGATCACTTAGTTGGTTTAGGCGATAAAGTATTTATTAGCGAGCTTATGCCTAAATACCCTATCTATGTAAACTTGCTAAGTAAAAAAGCACAAGCGGTGATTGGTCATGTTCATGATAAAACCAAGCCTGCACTTAAGTTGCTTGAAAAAGAAGGGTTTGAACATCGTGGCTACGTTGATTTATTTGACGCAGGTCCCACGGTAGAGGCAAAGCTCGGTAATATTCGCAGTATTCGTGATTCACAAGTGTGCCCAATTACCATTGGTGAACTTGAACATATTAATGAGCAAAGCTCAGATACCCTAGCTATTTGTAATCAAGGGGTTAGCGACTTTAGAGCCACGTTCACTAAACACGCTCATTATAATCAAGCAAAGCACACCTTAGTTATCAGCCAAGAAGTAGCTGATGCACTTCATTTAAATCAAGGAGATGCAGCGCGATTTTTCCGCCTGTAACACTATTTATGAACACACAACTAATTAATAACCAATGGCGCGCAGGCCAAGGCCCTGCTTTTAATTCTGTTAATCCAAGCAATGGCGAAGTTGTTTGGCAAGGTAATGGTGCCAGCCCCGAACAAGTTAGCAGTGCTATTGAAGCGGCAAGAGCCGCGCAAATTCAATGGGCAGATATGCCAATTGAACAACGTATTACCATTTTAGAAAACTTTGTTGCCCAATTAAAAGAACACAGCGAAGAATTTGCTAGCATTATTGCTCGTGAAACAGGTAAACCACTATGGGAAACGCGCACAGAAGTCGGTGCGATGACAGGCAAAGTTGCTATTGCTATCCGTGCTTACAATGAGCGAACTGGCACAACCGAAAACCCAATGCCTGGCGCAAAAGCCTTCATTCGCCACAAACCACATGGTGTAGTGGCTATTTTTGGCCCATATAATTTCCCTGGGCATTTACCAAACGGTCATATAGTCCCTGCTATATTAGCGGGTAATACCGTGGTGTTTAAACCATCAGAACTAACTCCTCACGTAGCACAGTTTACTTTAGAGCTGTGGCTAAAAGCAGGCTTACCTGCTGGGGTTATAAACCTTGTTCAAGGTGAACTGGAAACAGGTAAAGCGCTTGCCTCACATCAAGATATCGATGGCTTATTCTTTACTGGTAGCTCAAACACAGGGCATTTATTACATAAACAATTTGCTGGTCATCCCGGTAAGATCTTAGCGCTTGAAATGGGCGGTAACAATCCGCTAGTGGTTAAAGATGTTGCTGATGTGAGCGCAGCCGTTCACGATATTATTCAATCGGGCTTTATTACTTCGGGTCAGCGTTGTACTTGTGCACGTCGATTATTTATTGAAAAATCAGCCAATGGCGATGCTATTTTAGAAAAGCTGATAAGCGCAACCAAAAATATCCTTGTAGATGATAGCTTTGCTGACGATCAACCATTTATGGGTGCCATGATCAGTGAAAAAGCCGCCTTAGGCATGGTTGCAGCGCAAGCTGACCTAGTTAAACAAGGTGCTGAGGTACTCGTTGAGCTTAAACAATTAAAACCAGGCACTGGCTTTGTCAGCCCAGGTATTATTGATGTCACTAAAATCGATGAAATCGCCGATGAAGAACACTTTGGCCCGCTAATTAAAGTATATCGTTACACTGACTTTGATAGCGCTATAGCAGAGGCGAATAACACCAGCTTTGGTTTATCTGCAGGTTTACTTGCAGACAGCGAAGATGATTACAGCCACTTTTTAAAACGTATTCGTGCCGGTATTGTTAACTGGAACCGCCCTATTACAGGCGCATCAAGCGCAGCGCCATTTGGTGGCATAGGTGCCAGTGGTAACCACAGAGCTAGTGCATACTATGCTGCTGATTACTGCGCATACCCAGTGGCCTCAGTAGAGTCAGAAAAAGTTAACTTACCGCAAACCCTCGCGCCGGGCTTAATTATTGAATAACAATTTTAGAAAATTTAAGGATTTACCATGCATACTGATGTAAACACATTATTTGATAACTTATGGCAAAACTACCTAACAGTAACGCCATCAGCTGATAAAATTCATGACTTATTAGGCTCAACGCAAAAAGACGACATTATTAACGACCATATTGCACTGCGTACTTTTAACATAGAAAAAGTAGGCCTTGAAAAACTAGCTGCGCACTTTTTAGCTATTGGTTATAAAGAATGTGGTGAATATCACTTTGAAGCAAAAAAACTCTACGCCAAGCATTATGAACATAGCGATCCGACACAGCCTAAAGTGTTTATTTCTGAATTATTAGTTGAAAAATGTTCGCCTGAGCTACAAGCAATCGTTACGGATATGGTGGCACAAATTGACGAAAGCGCTGTGACTGCCGATAATTTTTTATATTCAGGCACACATTGGCAAGTAAGCACTGATACTTACAAAAAGTTATTAGCTGAGAGCGAATATGCAGCGTGGATGTCTGCGTGGGGTTACCGTGCAAATCATTTTACTGTGAACATTAATACCTTAGCTAAATTTGATAACATCCATGATGTAAACCAAGCTCTTAAAGATGCCGGTTTTGCACTTAATACCTCAGGAGGCGAAGTAAAAGGCTCACCAGAAGTGCTATTAGAGCAATCATCAACATTAGCTGATGAATACGCTGTGACCTTTAGCGATGGCGATATGCGCATTCCTAGCTGTTTTTACGAGTTTGCTATTCGTTATCCAAAACCTGATGGTGAAATTTACACTGGATTTGTTGCAGCCTCTGCAGATAAAATTTTCGAGAGCACCAACGCACGTTAACTGTGTTGTGCTAAATTAAAAAAAGCCCATTTTTGGGCTTTTTTTGTTTCTGAGAAAAAGCTCACTTATAAATCATAAAAACAACGGCTTGTAGTCGTTTTCTAATTGTTCAAATGACAAATTACCAATAAAACGACCAAAGCTCAGCCACGTAGCAAGTCCTCTTAAATCTTTAAAATGAGGCGGCACAAATTGTGGGTTTTCAATCACACCTAAATCATGTAGTTGCGATATTAACCTAAAGTCATCAATTGATATTTTACCCACCAGCAATAGCGGTAATTGGTCAATTCTGCCAAGCTGTATCGCCACCCGAATTAAGTTATAAACCAATACAAAGCCTTTTATATAAGCAATGTCTTTAGTAAACGGTAAGCCGGTTGCGGTGCTACCTCTAAATACACGCTGTGCAAGGGTGTAGCTGTCGTCTTTTGAT
The DNA here is from genome assembly GCF_005887465.1 of Pseudoalteromonas sp. S1610. Taxonomy (GTDB): domain Bacteria; phylum Pseudomonadota; class Gammaproteobacteria; order Enterobacterales; family Alteromonadaceae; genus Pseudoalteromonas; species Pseudoalteromonas undina. The sequence continues at coordinate 76,833 of NZ_PNDI01000048.1, forward strand.
AACCCTTGTGCTACATAATCTCGGTATATATCTACAAACTCAGCACCATCAATCACTTTGGTGACCGCTTGAATACGGTTTACTAATTTTGATAAGCGACGTGGTGTTGATTTAAGAGTAATTATTTCGGTCAGTACTGCAAGCCCTTCTTGGGTAACGGTAGAGCTTGGCGTGCCTTTACTCAAACAAGTTAAATAAGGTTGCGCTAAGCCATTTTGAGTGGTGCCTACATGGATCCAGCCCTCGTGCACCTCTAAAATATCTAATTCGCGCTGAGAAAACTTAACATCTTGATTAAGCTTTATATTGTTAGCTCCTGCTGCCGCATCACTGACAATTCCATCACTAAGCATTACTTCCACATTAATCCCTTGCATACTGGCATTGACCTGCTCAGACAAAATACGCACCGCATCACTGGCATCAATATTTTTAGGATCTTCAGGCAAAATGTTCGCATCAAGCAAACTTTTTAATGGCTGCTCAAGCATATTAGCAAGCTCAGATAACGATGGCTCACCAGCATGAAAAAGGTCTTTTGGATGCCCAAAAAGCTCTACCGACAAGTCATGAAATTCGGCAGTACCTCGGTACTCTAGCATATTAAGCACTGTTTTATATTCGCTACACATTTTACCCATATATTGAGTTATTGGGTTTAATTGCCCCAACTGATTAATAATATTTCGGTGCAGTGTTGAAAATGCTTGGCGCAACTCACTAGGCACAAACCCTAAATCTCGCTGTTGGTAGTAAGCACGGTCTATTAAAGGATTTTTTTGGCATTTTTGCCTAAAAAACTCTTCTTTAGTCTGTTTATCCCAATTGATTGCATCGAGAATTCTAATTGGGGTTTGCAGCGCAATGAGTTGGTCGGATAAGTCACGAGTTTTTAAAAGTAACGCCTTGTCTATCATGGTAAAAGCTCAACATAGAGTGAGCTCTGAGCATAATTTATAAATTAAAAATAGCAAAGCAATATCACACATTCTTGACTATTGTTTTTATGATGATCGACCCGCATATCTATAGCGTATGAAAGAATAAATAAAGGTGCAGACAATGAAAAATGAAATCGACAACAAACAGATTCTAGCGGTTTACGAACGTATCCAGCAACGAGGTGAAACCACAGAAGAAGGTAAGCTTTATCAGGGAGTCACTGCATTTTCTGATATTGACGGCTATACCGTTTACTTACAAGGCAGTGGGGTGTTATTACGCTTTGGATTTCATAATACCTACCATTTAGATTACGAACATGACAAACACAAAGACGACTTTTTGAAGAAACTTTACAACATAGCTAATGAAGAGTAATGCGACCAACAAATAGACGAAATAGACCAACTAGTTCGCGCAATTTGCAGTTTATTCACCAAGTTATTGCGCAATTAAAAGCTGAGCCTGAAAAGCTGCAACTGATAAAAAATAATCTTGCTTATTACCGCGAAAAAACACACTTAAAGCGCGGTTTTTTGCTCGCGATTGAACGTTTTGATTGGGTGTTTGAAGCGACTGATAACATCGACGAAATTTGTGAGCAGATTATGGCCGATGACTATATTGGCAATCGTTTAAGACGTTATCCCTTATTATTTAAAGGTGTTGTTGAAAGCTAAACAGCGCCTTATTTTTCTCCTACTTCGCGTTAACATTTGTTTAATTTACCTCCCATATTTCTCTTTGAAACCGGATTTTGATCGCAACAACATATCTATTCCCTTTACCTTTATATAAATGCCCTGCTGGTAAAAAATACAATTAGTACTCTAATAGTTATCGCACTAACAAATAAATCACTAAAAGTTTCACTCACCTCGTAAAGAATTGATTACACTATAAAGAACAACACCAATAAAACATACAAATCATTGTTATTTAAAGACTTTAAACAAGGTCTTGAGTTGTTAATTTTGCATCATTTCATACTCATTTTGTTAATTATTTATCCATACTTTACTCTCTTGCCATTTACACAAGCCTTGAATTGTTAGAGCTATTACCTTAAGCTTATCTTTATTGAACGATCAATTAATAAAAATTATGCCTAAAGTTGGAATGGAACCTGTAAGGCGTCAGCAGCTAATTGACGCGACTATAGAGTCAGTTGCTCAAAAAGGATTACAGGCGACTACGATCAATAGTATTAGTAAAAATGCTGGAATGTCATCAGGCATAATTAGCCATTACTTTGGTGGGAAACAGGGGCTAATTGAAGCAACTGTGCGTTACTTACTCTCGAACTTGAAAGACGACTTAATTAGTAAGGTTAATGAAAATACCACAGCAACTCAAAGGTTAATGTTTATTGTTGAATCAAACTTTGCGCTAGTACAACAACGAAAAGACACCACTCGGACGTGGTTAAGTTTTTGGGCGCAATCAATGCACGATAAGGAACTTCATCGTTTACAAAATGTAAACAGTAAACGCTTGCAAAGCAATTTAACCGTTTCATTTAAGCAATTAATGCCTTTAGCGCAAGCAACCCTCGCGGCTGAATTAACCGCAGCAATGATTGATGGCTTATGGCTTCGTGCCGTATTAAGCCAATCAGACGAAAATCAGTTTAAACACAGTGAATCACTAGCTAAAAACTACGTGCATTCACTTATCAAGCAATATGGAGCCTAACGTGACTACACCTATCTATCAAAACTTTATCAACGGCCAATTCCTTGCAAATAAAAGCGGCGAAACATTTGATGTAGTAAATCCTGCAACCGGCCAGGTAATTTATTCCGTTGAAGTCGCTGACCAGCATGTTCAAAACGCAGCGATAGAAAGTGCAAAACAAGGCTTTAAAGTTTGGTCAGCGATGACCCCTATTGAGCGCAGCCGTATTTTACTAAACGCCGTTGCTATTTTACGCGAGCGCAATGATGAGCTTGCACTGGTTGAAGTGCTCGATACTGGTAAACCAATGCAAGAAGCTAACTGCGTAGATGTTGAAACAGGCGCAGATGTAATTGAATATTTTGCAGGTCTTGCCCCTGCACAAGTTGGTCAACAACAAATGGTTGGCGATGACTTTTACTACACACGCAAAGAGCCTTTAGGTATTTGTGCCGGTATTGGTGCATGGAACTACCCATTACAAATTGCATGTTGGAAATCAGGCCCAGCCCTCGCAGCGGGTAATGCATTTATTTTTAAGCCGTCTGAAGAAACGCCGCTTGGTGCAATTAAATTAGCCGAGGTGTTTATTGAAGCAGGCGTCCCTGCTGGCGTATTTAATGTAGTTCAAGGCGCCGGTGAAGTAGGCCAATGGCTTACTGCACATCAAGATATTGAAAAAGTATCATTTACTGGTGAAGTAGGTACCGGTAAAAAAGTAGTCGCCAGTGCTGCAGGCACATTAAAAGATGTGACTATGGAACTAGGTGGTAAATCGCCATTATTAGTATTTGATGACGCCAACATTGAGCAAGCAGTAAGTGCTGCCATGCTAGGTAACTTTTATACCCAAGGTGAAATTTGTACGAACTGCACTCGTATTTATGTTCACAAGAATGTGTATCAACAATTTATTGATGAACTTAAAACACGTACCGAAAACAATATTATTGCCGGTGACCCGCAAGATTTAAATACTAACTTTGGCGCGCTTATTTCTAAGAAGCATCAAGATTTAGTGATGAGTTACATCGACAAAGGCCTTGAAGAAGGCGCAACATTATTAACCGGTGGCTCAACGCTTTCACCTGCATCAGCGCCAAATGGCTATTTTGTAGCGCCGACAGTGTTTGTTGATTGCAACGATGAAATGACCATCGTTAAAGAAGAAATTTTTGGCCCAGTAATGAGCGTTTTAGTATTTGATGATGAAGATGATGTAATTGCACGTGCTAACGGCACTCACTTAGGTTTAGCTGCAGGCGTTTTCACTAGCGATATTAAACGCGCTCATCGCGTAATTCATCAACTTCAAGCCGGTATTTGTTGGATTAATGCTTACGGTAACTCGCCAGCAGAAATGCCAGTGGGTGGCTATAAGCAATCGGGTATTGGTCGTGAAAATGGTATAGAAACACTTGATCATTACACGCAAACTAAGTCTGTTTATGTTGGTATGGCCGACATAGAAAGCCCGTTTTAAGGAATCATCATGAACTTTGATTATATTATTGTAGGCGCGGGCTCAGCTGGCTGTGTGCTAGCAAATCGCTTGTCTGAAGATTCAAGTAACAAGGTATTGTTACTTGAAACCGGCGGCAGCGATAAAAGTATCTTTATAAAAATGCCTACCGCATTGTCTATTCCAATGAATACCGATAAGTTTGCGTGGCAATTTCATACGCAACCAGAGCCACACTTAGATAACCGTGAAATGCATTGCCCTCGCGGTAAAGTACTTGGTGGCTCATCTTCGATTAATGGCATGGTGTATGTGCGTGGCCATGCTAAAGATTTTGACGAATGGCAACAGCACGGCGCTAACGGCTGGGATTACCAAGCGTGTTTACCGTATTTTAAAAAAGCAGAAAGCTTTTACCTAGGTGAAAATGCTCATCGTGGTAGTAAAGGCCCACTAGGTGTTAATAACGGCAATAACATGGAAAACCCGTTATACACTGCATTTATTGAAGCGGGTGCAGAAGCTGGTTACTCAACCACAAATGACTACAATAGTGCTCAACAAGAAGGCTTTGGCCCTATGCACATGACTGTTAAAAACGGTGTGCGCAGCTCTGCTTCTCGCGAGTACTTAGACCCAATTAAGCATCGTAGCAACTTAACAATCGTTACCGGTGCACTTGCTCAGCGCGTTATTTTAGACGGTAAAAAAGCAACTGGTGTTGAATACAAACTCAATGGCGCAGTAAAAACAGCACAAGCAAGTAAAGAGGTTATTTTAAGTGCTGGCTCTATTGGTTCGCCACACCTACTACAGCTTTCAGGTATTGGCGATACACAAACCCTTGAAAAAGCAGGTGTTGATGTAAAGCATCACTTACCAGGTGTAGGTCAAAACTTGCAAGACCATTTAGAGTTTTACTTTCAATATAAGTGTAAACAACCCATTACTTTGAACGGTAAATTAGGCTTGTTTTCAAAAGGCTTGATTGGTGCAAAATGGCTGCTTACCCGTAAAGGTTTAGGCTCAACTAATCATTTTGAATCATGTGCCTTTATCCGCTCAAAACCCGGTGTTGAATGGCCAGATATTCAGTATCACTTTTTACCGGCAGCAATGCGTTACGATGGACGCAGTGCTTTTGCAGGGCATGGTTTTCAAGTGCATGTAGGTCATAACAAGCCTAAGAGCCGAGGCAGTGTCACTATTGCATCAGCTGATCCAACACAGCCACCTAAAATTGTATTTAACTACCTAGAGCATCAAGATGATATTGAAGGCTTTAGAGCGTGCGTACGTTTAACGCGTGAAATCATTGAACAACCTGCCTTTGACAATTTCCGTGGTGAAGAAATTCAACCAGGGCAACAAGTTCAAACTGATGAGCAAATTGATGCCTTTGTTCGCCAAGCAGTAGAAAGTGCTTACCACCCTTCTTGCTCTTGTAAAATGGGTGAAGACGACATGGCGGTGGTTAATTCAAACACTCAAGTGCATGGCATGCAAAGCTTGCGTGTGGTTGACTCGTCAATTTTTCCAACAATACCTAACGGTAATTTAAATGCGCCTACCATTATGGTTGCCGAGAAAGCCGCTGATATTATTTTAGGAAATAAGCCCTTAGCTCACACAGGAGTTGATGTTGTGAATGCCACTAATTGGCAAACTACACAACGAAATAAAACCCTTTAATTTAGCCTGCCATAAAGGCCACTCTTTTAAGCAAAATGCTTTAAGGAGTGCCTTTATGCGCCTTGCAGTGGCTCACAAGCATAAATAGGTTATGTCTGTGTTAATGCAAGCACAATAAAAAACGGAGTATATATGTGTTACTTTTATTCATTCTGGGAGGGCGATAATGACTATTTGGCTTAATGCTGGCATTATTTTCACCTTACTTGCGATTGTTGCTATTTTAATTAAATGGGGCAATGTACGCGTAGTAGGCGTCACACCAGTGAGAACATTCACCTTTATAGCAATCCTGTTTACCTCGGGCCTAGACGTTGGCCTCATTATGTTTCCTTTAACCGAATTTGCCGGTTATGCAGACATAAAAGCAAGCCCAGAATATGCATTTGCCAATCCTCTCTCTATTGAGTTTGGTTATTGGGGATTTTTAATTTGGGGATTTTATTTTCTTACGTGCTTTTATTTCTGTGTAATAGAACCCAAAGTAAAATTTTTTGAAATTCCATGGGTTAAATTTTTAAACAACGTAGTCATCATTGGTACTTGTGCGTTTACCGCTTACTTACTATTGAGCAACCTACCGTGGTATTTACCTGAACTCGGAGACGGCTCAAATGTTATTCCTGAGTTTTACTTAATCGTGCTTGCCGCTATTTGTTTTGCGGTGTATTCAAGCACCGATATTAAATATGTTCGCTTTTTAAGCATTGCTACTACTTGGTTGTTTATCGCGTTAATTGGTTTTATGTGGGCTGATGCCTTCTTATTTGGCGATAGCGAACTCTCTGCATTTACTAAAAACATTGGATTAATTGGTAATTACTTTGCCAACATCAATGAGTTTGTATTACCACTGAATGATTACCATGAGTTTTACCTATTTTGGTGGTTTGCGTGGAGCATCATGATTGGCCAGTTTACATCACGTTTTGTGGGTGGTTTAAAAACATACCAAGTACTCGGCGCTATGTTAATTTTCCCGTCAATACCAATCGCTATCTGGTTCAGTGTGTTATATCACTACCACGAAGCGGGCATTCCAACTGCAGGCATTAAAAACTTTGCCATGGTGTTTGTAGGTATTGTGTTTGTTATTAACTCGCTTGATTCACTGATCCGTCTATACACAGATAATTTAAACTTAACTGTAAAACGCTTTGGTAAATTTAAGTATATTGCCATGAATGTCGTCGCTTTATCATTATTAACACTGTTATTTAAACTTGAGTTTTTGCAAATTCAATGGGTTGGTGCTTTAGTTATAGGGTTATTCTTTATTTGCATTGGTTTTATTGCCTACAGCAAACTTAAAACAGTCAGCAATATCGAAGGATCGCCTAAAGCGAATAAAATTGATTACACAAAAATAGAAACTATCAGCTAGGAAATCACATGAACAATAAATTAAAACAACTTTTTATCGCTTTACCATTAACTGTTTTATCAACAACAGCAGCAGCTAACTGGTCAACAACAATTACTGCTGCCTCTGATTACACCTTTAATGGTGTTACTCAAACAGATAACGATCCAGCGCTACAAGCAAGTCTTGACTATGCGTACGATAACGGTGTTTATGCCGGTGTATGGGCATCAAACGTAGATTTTGGTGATGATACCGACTTCGAACTAGATGCATATGTAGGCCGATACATTCAGTTAAACCAACAAGTAAGCCTTGATTACGGTATTGCTTATTACACTTACCAAGGTAATAACAGCGATGGTAACTACGCAGAAGCGTATACTAAATTTGGTTACGCCAGTGACTACGGTCAAACAGAGCTTAACTTTTGGTACAGCTGGGATTACTTTGGCTACGATACTGGCCATGTGATTTCGATGATTGCGCACACTTTCGAGCTTGCACCAAATCATGCAATTCGTGCCAGCTTTGATATTTCAAACTCACTCGATGGCAACAAATTTCAGTGGGATGAAGCTAAGGGCGACAAATCGTATCACCATTACCGCTTAGCTTACCAAACAAGCTATGAAGGGTTTGGTATTGAAGTAGCTGCTGAGAATACCAGCTTGGACTACGATTACGCAGATGAGCGAATTGTACTCGCTATTTCACGTACTTTTGACTTGTAATAACTAGGTTTACCATTTAGTAAACACAAAAAAACACGCTACTGGTTAGCGTGTTTTTTATTGCCTAGCAAAATCTTGCTTTTATAGTATTTATAGCGTTATAACTGCCACGCATAACTGACTTTAGTAAAGAAAGTACGTTGGTCACGCTCAATGCTTTTTAACGAGTCATCCTGATAGCCTTTATCTGAATAACCTAAATAAAATAGCGTTTGTGCGTTAATTTTGTATGAGTAAACCAGCTGACTACCATAATCTTTGTTGATTTCGCTAACCTGATAAAAATAAGCATCTTCATTTCTGTCTATGTCTTCAAACTGTAAAATCAACTTAAGCATAGCGCGCATACTAAACTTATAATAAAGCCTAAAATCAACAAGGTTTGCGGTAAATACGCGTCGCCCTTGGTAATCATCTAAATGACTATAATTATGTCTAACATCTAACTGCCAGTGATTATTAATATCCCAAACAGCCTGTGATTGTGTAGTTAAAACATCACCTAGCTGCTCATTAGTGTAATCTATACGGCTTGCGTATTCGGCGTATAACGATAGTCTTAAGTCTTTAGTAGGTCTAAAAGCCGTATATAAATAACCAATATTTTGGTTATAAAAATTGCCATTATAGTTTTCATAGCGATTTAATAAACCAAGCTCAAATACAGACTGCTTTTGACCTTGAAAGGTCATGTAACCTTCATATTCTTCTTCAAGCAAGTCGCCATTTTGAGCCCACGTTTTATCCCAATCGGCGGTGTATGACCAAGTTGTTAGCATATCATGTTCATCACCATACCAAGTTTGACCGCCACCAAAGCCTACTTTTTCGTAGTCTACTTTTTCTTGATAACCTAAATCGGTGCGGTAATCCTCACCTATATTGTCATAGGTAGCGTAAAGCTTATAATCGCGCTTATCGCGGGTCAGCTTTAATGCATAAGCCATATCAGACTGAGACTCTGCTAAATTGTAGTTATCAACTAAAAACTGCGAGTTGTTGGTATCAGCATGGGCTATTTGGTAATTAAGCGTATCTGACTGATTAAACCAATAGCTGCCATCAACCGATAACACCGTATTATGGTAATCACTACTTTCTCTATGTGTTGAAGTAACGCCAATAGTGCCTTGTTGGCCAATATCATATTGGTATCGCGCCACCGCCGCCTTGGTTTTATCATTTAGGCTGGCAAAGCCTGAGCCTTGGTTGCTGGGCAGTAAAACATTACTGTTGTCGTCATCAGCAAACATTAGCGCATAACTGTGGCTATCGGTTTTACCGGTGAGCTTTGCACCAATATTAGGCTCAGCTATGGTACGGGTATAAAGCAGTTCAAATAAATTACTTTTGAAATATGATGCGCCATCTAAGAAAAACGGACGTTTTTCAGCGTAATAAATAGAATATGTGGTATTTACATCCAGTTCTAACGAATCGGTTTCTACTTGAGAGAAATCAGGGTTTATGGTGGCATTAATAACTGCATCTTTAGTGACGCCCCAACGCAGATCAAGCCCTACTTCTGTATTTACATCGCCGTTATCCCACGCACCAGGTACCTGTGTTTTTTGATCGTTTCTTAATGCGGTTAAGGTTGGCGTTAATTGCAGATTTTTACTCGGTGCTAAATTATTAAATCCAGTTATTTTGTCAAACTGACACAAACTACATTTAATATCACGGTCAAAGCCTGTACTTGATAATTGATACAACACATCACGCTGATAGTTGCGCATCATCGAAAAGCCCCAAGTAGAGTCGGCTTGGTTTTGTGCAAAGCGCAGAGCTTTAAACGGAATACGCATTTCAACCACGTAACCTTGCTCGTTTATGGTACCGGCACTATCCCAAATAGCATCCCACGATAAATCAGATGCCCACTCATCGGTATCCGTCATGCGAATGTCGCCTTGGGCACCCAGTGGGTTTACATAAAACTCATAGCCAGTACGCTCATCGTTAAAGGTATCAATCACCAAACCAACGTTGTCATCTTGCCAAAGCGTGTCTCTATCACGAAGTGCAGCGCGAATTTTACTCGGCTCTGGGTCATAAGCAACAAAAGCTACATACAAATTATGACCATCGTCATAAATATACGCATCGGTTTTTACCGGTGGTGTGCCCTTTTCATTCGGCTCATCTTGATAATTTACCGCAACACGGGTTGCTTCTTGCCAATGCGGCTCGTTAAGCACGCCATCTACATCAATGTTTTTATTAATGTGTGCAAGTTGATAATTAAGCTTATCGGCAAGTGCATAAGGGCTGAGAGTTAAAACAAGGCTGAAGCTGATCAATAACAGCAATTTTATTATTTTTGTAGGTATAAAGTACTGCATAAACATCCATTTAGGTTTATTTACTTGTTGAAAGTAAACTTTGGTCTGGAGTGTAAATTATACAGGTACGTTTGTTAATACTTGCGTGTTAAAATTTGCAATAAAATTAACAAAAAACTAATAATAAGTTTTAGGAAGTAGTTATGTGTCGAGAAGTTTTAATTTATTAGCCACACCATTCCAGCTATCGGCATCTTCAGGTGCAGGTTTAACTTGCGTTATACGTGGCCATATTTCTGCCAGTTCTGCATTAAGCTGGGTGAATTCTTTTTGCGACTCAGGTAGTTCATCTTCTTGATAAATGGCATCAGCTGCACACTCAGGCACACATAAACCACAGTCAATACAGTCTATTGGGCTAATAGCCAAAAAATTAGGGCCTTCAAAAAATGCATCTGCAGGGCACACCGATACGCAATCAGTGTACTTACATTTTATACAGTTTTCGGTGACTACAAACGCCATAGTGGTTTAATACCTAATATTTAATTTTACCAGCTGCGGATCATACCCAACCCTTACCAAAACACAATAAATATGTGCCAAAAGCGAACAATTTAACGTAATATATGGCACTTATAAATTAGCGCTTTATGCACTCCCCTTATTGTGAGCGGTATTTACTTTCCGCTATGACACCAAAAGAGATATTAATGATACGTTTAACCGAAATAAAGCTGCCGCTTGACCATGACGAAAATGCTATTGGCCAAGCCATCATCAATAAATTAAATATAAGTCCAGAGCAGCTACACAGCTACAATGTGTTTAAACGCGGTTACGATGCACGTAAAAAAAGCGCCATTTTACTGATTTACACGCTTGATGTTGAGGTAGATAACGAAGCACAACTGTTAGCCTCGTTTGAAAAAGATCAACACGTTAAAGTCTCCCCTGACACCAACTACAAATTTGTAGCACACGCTAATAGCAGCATTAAAGAGCGCCCTGTAGTAATTGGCTTTGGCCCATGTGGTTTATTTGCCGGTTTAGTATTGGCACAAATGGGCTTTAAACCAATAATTCTAGAGCGCGGTAAAGAGGTACGTGAACGCACCAAAGACACCTTTGGCTTTTGGCGTAAAAAGGCCCTCAATACCGAATCAAACGTTCAGTTTGGTGAAGGGGGTGCAGGCACGTTCTCAGACGGTAAGCTCTACAGCCAAGTAAAAGATCCTAAACATTATGGCCGTAAAGTGATCACTGAATTTGTAGAGGCTGGTGCTCCTGAAGAAATTTTATACGTTAGTAAGCCGCACATTGGTACTTTTAAACTAGTAACCATGATTGAAAAAATGCGCGCCCGAATTATAGAACTTGGTGGTGAGATTCGTTTTAGCACCCGCGTTGACGATATCCATTTAGACAACGGCCAAGTTACAGGGCTGACACTTTCTAATGGTGAAAAGCTTGAAACTCGCCATGTGGTTTTAGCGGTTGGTCACAGTGCCCGTGATACGTTTAAAATGATCCACGATAAAGGCATTTATGTTGAAGCAAAACCCTTTTCAGTAGGCTTTAGAATAGAACATAAACAATCAATGATTGATGAGTGCCGCTTTGGCGATAACGCGGGTAACCCTATTTTGGGCTCTGCCGATTACAAATTGGTACACCATTGTAATAATGGCCGAACCGTATACAGTTTTTGTATGTGCCCTGGCGGCACTGTAGTTGCCGCTACCTCTGAAGAAGGCCGTGTGGTTACTAACGGTATGAGTCAATATTCTCGTAGTGAGCGAAATGCGAACAGTGCTATTGTTGTGGGTATTTCGCCAGAAAAAGATTTTCCAGGCCATCCTCTAGCTGGTATCGATTTACAGCGTAAGCTAGAAGAGCAAGCCTATGAGCTTGGTGGTAAAAATTATGATGCCCCAGCACAGCTGATTGGTGACTTTTTAAAAGGTAAATCGTCGGCTAATTTAGGCGATGTACAGCCTTCGTATACACCAGGTATAAAACTGACTGATTTAAGCAAAGTACTGCCAGCTTTTGCCATTGAAGCGCTACGTGAAGCAATTCCTGCCTTTAACAAACAAATTCGTGGCTTTTCAACCAATGATGGCTTACTCACGGGTGTAGAAACACGTACGTCTTCACCTATCAGCATCAAGCGCGATAAAACTTTCCAAAGCATTAATACCAAAGGGCTTTACCCTGCAGGTGAAGGCGCAGGTTATGCAGGCGGTATTTTATCAGCGGGTATTGATGGCATTAAAGCCGCTGAAGCGGTTGCGTTATCGATGTTAGAAAACGCTTAACTCTATTAAATTATACTTTATCGAAAAACCTCACAACGTGAGGTTTTTTTGTGCTAAAAATAACCTATGTTTTCACAAAATAGATAATAACAATGATTATAAAACGGCTACTTTTAACATTATTTGTTTGTACAATACCTAATTTATACGCAGCGGATAATAATACAGAGCTTAAAACCATTAGTGACATTCACAATGCCTATAAAAATAATACCACCACGGCTGAGCAGCTTACCCGCACTTATATCGACAGAATAAACGAGCTCAATCCTAAATATAATGCGGTAATTAGTATTGAGCCCACTGCAATTGAACAAGCCAAACAACTCGATGCGCTGTTTAAAGCCGGAAAATGGGCAGGCCCTTTACATGGTATTGCGGTATTACTAAAAGATAACATTGAAACAACAGGTACATTACCCACCACAGCGGGTTCATTAGCACTTAAAAATAACGTTACTAATAAAGATGCCTTTGTGGTTAAACAATTACGCCAAGCAGGCGCTATTATTTTAGGCAAAGCGAACTTAAGTGAATGGGCTAATTTTCGCTCATCGTATTCGTCATCTGGCTGGAGTGCCATTGGCGGACAAACCCATAACGCCCATGATGTAACTCGTAATCCGTGTGGTTCAAGCTCAGGTTCTGCTGTGGCGGTTGCTTTAAATTTTACGCCTATTGCGCTGGGCACAGAAACTGATGGTTCGATTACCTGCCCTGCTTCGGTTAATGGGGTGTACGCCATTAAACCCAGTATGGGGCAAGTTTCACGCGCAGGCGTGATCCCCCTTTCTAGTAGCCAAGATTCGGTAGGTCCAATGGCGCATTCTTTAAAAGATGCACTCGCGGTATTATCAGTCATTCAAGGTGAAGACTCAGACGATGTATCGACACTCAACGTAAATAGAACGCTTGATGGCATAGCGCCTAAGCCATCACTGAGGATAGGCGCGTTACCTGCCAGTAAGTTTACTGTGGCAACACAAAAGCTTTACGCTAAGCAGTTACAAACATTAAAAGACGCAGGTCATACCGTTGTCAATGTTGCAGTAAAAGATGACTTAAGCACGCTTTACGTTGATGAATACGCCATCCTACTTTACGACTTTAAAGCCGAAATTAACCACTACTTAAGCAAAACACCAACGCAGGTAACCGTAAAAAGTTTAGACGAGTTAATCGCATTTAATATCGCAAATAAACAGCAGGAAATGCCCTACTTTGAGCAAGATATTTTACAACAAGCTAACGCAGTTGATTTGAGTGAAAAACAACAATACAAAAGCACCAAAGCGCGATATCGCGCACTTGCAAAGCGCGCTATTAGCAATTTATACCGCAATAATAAGCTAGATATTGTAATTTCGCCCACCGTTTCACCGGCTTGGAAAACCGATTTAATTAACGGCGATAACTTTAAAGGCAATAGCAGTTCATTACCTGCCATTGCAGGGACGACCCATATTACTTTACCGGTTGGCAAAGTAAGCCACTTACCGGTTGGTTTGTCGGTTATTGCTAATCAAAACGATGAAGCGGCTGCTTATGCGTACGCTGCTATTATCGATAATGTATTAGGCACAAAAAAACCTGAGTAAACTCAGGTTTTTTAATGGCTTAGCTGTCTTACTTTTTAAGTGACAGCTTTTCGCCTTTTAAGCTTTTACGTACATTAGAAATTCGCGAGCGGTTTTTCGCTCTCGCTTCACCGGTAGCCTGGCCTGATGGCTTATTAGCACGGGTGCGGCGTAAATGCGCTGGCTTTTTACCAATTTTATCAATCAGTACTTCACGATTACTTACTTCGTAACCTTCTAAGTAAACACGTTTAATTTTTTGACCAATTAAGGTTTCAATTTCAAACAACATGTTTTCTTCTTCGCGACTCACAAACGAAATTGCTTGTCCTTGGTTACCAGCACGACCAGTACGGCCAATACGGTGAACATAATCTTCAGCAAGCCAAGGTAAATCAATATTAATAACACGCGGTAAACCGTCAATATCAATACCACGGGCCGCTACTTCTGTTGCAACTAGCACGCGTACTTTGCCTTCTTTAAATTCACGCAACGCACGACGACGATTACCTTGCGATTTATCGCCATGACATACTGCCGCTGGGATACCGTCTAAGTTAAGTTCAGTTACTAGCTCATCTGCGGTTTCTTTCATGTTTACAAACACTAGCACTTGCTGCCAGTTTTTCTTACCAATCAGCTCAGAAAGCAACTCTTGCTTACGGCGCTCTTCTACTGGGTAAACCACGTGCTGTACTGTGCTTGCGGTGCTGTTAGTTTGATCAACACGAACAATTTCAGGCTGCTTTAACACTTTAGAGGCGAACTGTTTAATTGCTGCTGGGAAGGTAGCTGAAAACAATAAAATTTGACGCTCATCTGCACAGCTTTTTATTACGCTTTGCATATCATTAATAAAGCCCATATCAAGCATACGGTCAGCTTCATCAAGTACTAAATGTTTTACTTGAGCAAGGCTTAAGTTACCTAAACGAATATGATCAAGTAAACGTCCTGGTGTTGCTACTACAACATCAACACCTTCTTTGAGTGCAATTTCTTGTCCTGCGGTATTAACACCACCAAATAAGCTCACTACTTTTAACTGAGTGTACTTAGCAAAGTCTTTAAAGTTATTCGCTATTTGCTCTGCAAGCTCACGCGTAGGCGCAAGGACTAAGGCGCTTGGCGCATTCGTAGTGCTGCAATCTGACTCAAATAACTTTTGAATAATAGGGAGTGCAAATGCAGCGGTTTTACCTGTACCGGTTTGTGCACTTGCTAAAACGTCTTTACCTTTACGAACAGCCGGAATAGCTGCGCGCTGAATGGGCGTAAGGGTGTGGTAATTAAGTTCGTCTAACGCCTGAATAAGTTCAGGGGCAAAACTAAAAGATTTAAAATTCATTGCTGTATAACCTGCGGCCACATTATCAAGGGTCGCAAATTATACAGTAAAATCGCTTAAACAGTTAGTTTTAAACACCAGAAACCGCTAATTTATAAAATGCAGGATAATTAGCGATTATCAGCTGTTGTTTAAGTTAGCTAAATGGTATTAACTCGCTAGATTTATTCCCGTTAATTCGCGATTTTATTGCACTTTTATAAATTTTACACCGTTATTTTACATTGTGTTACATAACTATTTGCATTTAAATAACCAAAACAGGTAAACTTCTTCGCCCGTTTTGTGGGGTGTATATAAATTAAAGGAAATTAATAATGATAAAAAGATGTTTAACTGCTGCGGTATTAGTAAGCGCGTTCGTTTCAATGCCGTCACAAGCAAAAAGTGGCATCAACCCATGGCAACAATGTGGTATTGGTGCAATGGTTTTCCCAGACAATGGCGTTGCGGCAGCAATTTCTAATATTATTTGGGATTTAGGAACAACCGCGGTATCGTCTAACATTTCTTCAGTAGAGAGCTGTGAAGGCGCTAACGTAAAAACAGCACAGTTTATTCAACAAACTTTTCCTGTATTAGAACAAGAAATAGCACAGGGTGAAGGCGAGTATATCTCTGCAATGCTTAACGTACGTGGTTGTGATGTAACTGCTCATCAACAAATTATCACTTCGGTACGCAGCGATTACGCAAACGCACCAATAGACAATGCACAAGCATTTTATGAATTAGTTGAAGGTAAAATTACAACTAACTTTTCATCTCAATGCGCTGCAATCTAATAATTAAAGGGCTTAACAGCCCTTTTTTTTGGTTAAACAATGAAACCTTTATTTTATTTAATTAGCGTTTTTTTATTAATATCTTTCTCAAGTTCTGCCACGCAATCTATCTCTGTTTTAGCAAAACACCCAATATGGTTGAAATTAGGGCATTACAAAAATCAACCAACTACTATTAGTTATATTACTAACGCATCCTTTTTTATCGCAGATAACGGACGTAATGATCCGGTTGCCGAATTAAAAGCAACAATCCATGCTTTTAATAACCAGCCCTTAACACATTGTCGCTACCCTGCGCGTTACCAATGGCTTAAAGAGCAAGGTTTAACCTTTTCAATGCCAGCTGCAGAGTGTCCAAAGTTACAGCAATGGCGCGAGCAGCAAGCAATTCACTCTGTTAGTTTAGTATTTGCCTCTGGTTATATGAGTAACCCCGCATCGTTATATGGTCATTTATTACTTAAACTTAATCGCTCAACCGAATCAAAAAACAAATTATTAGATTACAGTATTAACTATGGCGCACATGTTCCTGACAATGAAAACGGCATAGTTTATATTCTTAAAGGCTTATTTGGTGGTTATAAAGCTGGTTTTTCAGATCAACTATTTTACCGCCACCAGCATAATTACGGCGAAATAGAGTTAAGAGATTTATGGGAATATACCCTAAATCTAAACGAGCGCGATGTGGCTTTTATTGCTAATCACTTATGGGAGATTTTAGGCACTGAATTTGATTATTACTTTGCCGATGAAAACTGCGCGTTTCATCTCGCACAGATTGTTGAGTTGATTATTGGCGATCAACTAACTAGCGAAAGCTCTCCTTGGGTAATACCTGCCACTATTTTTTCAAGGTTAAACTCGGCCACTTACCAAGGGCAATCAGCGGTTAAAAACATCACATTTACTCCCTCGCGCGACACTGTATTTTCAAAATATGTGCAATCTTTAAGTGAAAAAGAGCTCAGCTTTGCCAAACAAATCTTTGCCGAATCAGCAGTACTTAAAAACGAATCGTTTTTAGCTTTGCCGGTGCGGTCTCAAAAAGCCATTATTGGCGCTTTATTTGAACTTGTGCAAGTGAAACAAATTCAAAAGCAAACTCCTGTAAAAATAAGTGAGTTAAAAAATGCGCTAATCAAAGCGCGCTTAAAGCTACCCATGGGCGAAAACAAAGTTAAATTTCAATTTACCCAGCAGCCTCCACATAAAGGCCAAAAGCCCTCTAACAGCTCAATTTCTGCGATGCACACGGCTGAGCAAACACAGTACACTCTGGGTTTTAGGCTGAGCTATTTTGATACCCTTGCCTCTGATATTGCCCGCATTCCATTTTCTAATTTAGAAATGTTAGATACCGAACTGATGTTTACAGATGGCGAAACTTACATAAACAAAATTCATTTATTAGATTTGGAGTCATTCAATCCAAGCCAATTGTCTTGGGCTAATGAATCTAAGTGGTCATGGAAAATCAATGTGGGATTCGACAGACAACCAGCACTGTGCAGAACCTGTAAACGTAGTTTTGTTATGGGGGGAGCCGGACAAGCTTGGCAATTTAGCAACAACACCTTAGCCTATAGCTTAGTTAATGGTTACTTGGGTGATTTAGCTAAAAATAGCCACTTTTATGATTCGTCGGTAGAGGTGGGGATTATTACTGGTACTGACTCAGGTATTAAACTCAGAGCATCCTATGAAAAGTCATTCTTAAATGCTAAAAACCCAGCGCAAACCAAACTAGAACTGGCAGTGCCTATTAGCCAAGATATTGATATTAGATTAGCGGCAACACATGCCAATTCAGCTATGTGGCAGCTTAAACTCAACTACTATTGGCAGTGATATAAAAAAGCAGCCTCTGTGTTTACAGTAGGCTGCTTTGAAAATTTAGTATTTAGTAAATAATCTAACAGTTTAAGATAAAATCAAAACCTTACTAATATCTACACACTGCGCTCGACTACCGACAAAGTCTTGCTCATTAAGCTGATTAATTAGCGTTTCACCTTGTTGCTGTTGCTCATCGTTAAGCGGCACGTAAGGCATTCTAAACACAGGTTTTACCGCGCCGGTCATGATCATCGCAGTGTTAATCGCAATTGGGTTTGGCTCGCAAAACAGCCAGTTCATTAATGGTTGTAATGAGTTATTAAGCGCATCATTTTTACTATCCATTAATTGACGGAACAAACCCGGGATCAGGTTAGACGTAACTGAAATAACACCATGTGCTTTATGGATATGGCGTGCATCGTGTGCTTCATCATCATTACCAGACCAACATGCAATACCTTGTTGTTCATAGTGCGCTATACGCTCATTGCCACCACATTCTTTAACACCAATAAAGTGCTCATGCTGGGCCAGTGGTTCAATAATATCAGGGGTGAGGTCTTGACCTGTGCGCCCTGCTACGTTGTAAATAAACGCCGGACCAATATCAAGCACGCGTTTAAAGTGCTCTTTAACACCGGCAATTGATGTCCGCCCGTAGTAAGGGTTAATTTGCAATGAGGCATGCATGCCGCTGGCAAAACCATATCTTGTTGCTTTAATTGCTTCGCGCGTATTATTACTTCCGGTGTTACCTACAATCAGTAATTTATCACCAAATTTATTGGCACTGTGCGCAATTAGCATTAAGTGCTCTTCCCAGTTCATTAACTGGCCTTCACCGGTGGTGCCACCAACAACTATGCCGTCAACACCCGCTGCAATTTGTATTTCAACGAGTTCATCATACTTTGCAAGATCGATTTCACCATTGGCTAAGTAAGGTGTTTTAATTGCAGTAATAAGGCTTGCTTGTTTAATTTGTTCTAGGGTGCGCATAAAAAAATCATTGTTATTAATACTTGGCCTATTTGTACCATATTTACCGCGCTATTTGCAGTGATAGCCAGTATTTAATTATAAAATGGCTTGTGTTATTGGGTTTGATGATACAAAATAAATAGCTGTATAAATAAACAGTATTTTGTTTTTTACTATTAAGCGAGCCACTATGCGTTTATCTGACTATTTAAGCACTCACTTTTATCACACTGATGAGTTATGCCAAGCACTCAACATAGACACTGAAACTCTTGAAAATTGGCAAGCTCAAAGCATTTTTCCTAAGCCAAGTTATTGCATTAAAAACCAGATGAGTTGCAGCTCTTACTCAGGCTTATATGAGTGTGAAGAATACGACGATTATTATCCTCGTGGCTGCGTAAACTGGGGGCAAGGAGTTATAAAACAAAAAATTGAGTCATCTAATCAAGCGTTTAATTTGTTTGCCCAGCACTATACCCAATGCTTAGCTAAGCTTGCACAGCAAGGCTTTATATTTAACGAAGAGCTGTTTGGCTGTGAAATAGAAGAGCATTTACAGCAAGTGTGGCAACAATTTCTATGCAGCAAATATGGGGTGCTTACACAAAATGGCTTAATTGATGAAATTGTGGCTGTGGATATTGGCAGATTATTAGTAGACGATATAACCGAGCTGCGCAGCAAAGCCAGTTTAGATAAGGATGAGCGCACCCGCATTCACCCTGCCATGAAGCTTTTAAATAAAGCGCTAAGCCATGGCGCCGATCACGAAAAGCAACTCACATTACGAAGCCGCTATATTGATGCCCTTATTTTAAAATACGATTTATCGATTAAATAAAGGTTACAACTCCTACTTGGCTATTAGCTTTGTGCTGTTAACCAATGGTTTTATACACATCAATATTGATAGAGGTAATAAATGCACCTACAGCATCACCAAAGGCTTTAAAGTGAGGTGCGTTTTTATGGGCTTCGAAATGCTCAGTAGACGCCCATTGCTCACTCACTAAATAGGTGGTTTGCTCAGAATCGTTTTTAACTGATAGCTCGTAACGCAGGCAGCCTACTTCTTGCCGCGAATACTGTTGTAAGTTTTCGAGCTCGGTTAAAAGGCGCTCTGCATCGCTATTTTCGCTCGATAGTGTGGCAATTACCGTTAACATGGGTGTTCCTTGTTTAAAAAATAAAGGTGCAGCTTTACTGCACCTGTTTTAGCTTTAGCTCTTTGGTTATTGATCCCACTGCGGTGCAAAGTCTGGCGATGCTTGGCGGTCGTTGCAGTCAAGGCCATCTATACGTGCTATGTCTTCATCATCAAGTTTAACTTTGTCGTTAAAGTTATCTTCTAGGTTTTTACGCTTAGTCGATGATGGAATAGTGGTCATGCCATTGGCATTTTCCCATGCAATAACCACTTGCGCTGGCGTTGCATCGTGCTTGTTAGCAATATCAATAATGGTTTGATCTGTTAATACCTTACCCACAACAAATGGCATATAGGCGGTAACATGAATTTTATGTTGATCGCAAAAAGCGCGCAGTTTAGTGTTGGTTAAATATGGATGTACCTCAATTTGATTAGTGAATATTTCGCGAGGATCTAAGGTTTGCATTGCCTCATTTAAGTTGGCAATGGTGAAGTTAGATACACCAATATGTTTAGTTAACCCCAGCTTTTTTGTTAATAGTAGCTCGGTTAAATATTCACTCATGGGTTCATTATTTGCGGGCGCTGGCCAATGAATTAACAATAAGTCGACATAATCAAGCTGTAGCTTCTCTAAAGATGTTTTAACACTGTCAACAAAGTCAGCTTTGTTGAGCTTGTTATTCCATACTTTGGTGGTTATAAATAATTCTTCACGAGGAATATTGCTGTCTTTAATTGCTTGGCCAACTTGCTCTTCATTGCCATATATTTGCGCGGTATCAATGTGGCGAAATCCAACTTCTAACGCCATTTTTACAGATTCATAAGCTGTTTTACCTTCTAAACGAAAAGTACCCATACCTAAATCTGGCATTTCAATTACACGTTGTGTCATAGCTTTATCCTTGTTTAATAATAGGTTTAAAATTCAAACGACGCGTTTACTAAATACACCTATTACTTTTTTGATTTAAAATTTTGACCTCATGTGAATACTGAGGTCATTAATTTTTATTTCAAGACTAACCTATATGAGTTCGGCTTTATTTAGCCTGAACATTATGTTTATCTAGCCTGCCACTGTATCGAGTGACTATTAAAGCCAGTAATGAAACAACGGCCCCAATCCATGCGGTATCTTTTAGTTCCATATGCTCGACTACAAGCCCCCCTGTAACAGAGCCTAAGGCTATTCCAATATTAAACGCCGCGATGTTTAAGCCCGATGCTACATCTACCGCATTAGGAGTGTGCTTTTTTGCCTGTTTTACTACATAAAGCTGCAATCCTGGTACATTACCAAATGCAAATGCCCCCCATATTAAAATAGTCAGCACTGCGGCTACTTTTGATTCCATAGTAAAGGTGAAAGCCAATAAAATAATTGTTAACGCGCTAAATATAATACTCAGTGCACTAATTGGGCCTCGCTTGTCGGCTAATTTTCCGCCCCATATATTACCAACAGCCACCGACACACCATAAACCAGCATTATTAAACCAATAACGGATGGTGCAAAGCCAGTTTGCTGCTCTAATATAGGCGCTAAATAAGTAAACGCGGTGAACGTACCGCCGTAGCCTAATATAGTCATTAAATAAACGAGCAATAAGCGCGGCTTAACAATAACCTGTAGCTGCTCTTTAAACGTCGCCGGAATAGACTGCTTTAAGTTTTTTGGTACTAAAATAGCGCTGCCAATTAGCGCAATTAAACCTAATGCCGAAACCACTAAAAACGTTGCACGCCAGCCAAAGTGCTGGCCAATCCATGTTCCTAATGGCACACCCGTTACAAGCGCTACCGTAAGGCCAGTAAACATAATTGCAATAGCGCTCGCCTCTTTGTCTTTACTTACCAAGCTTGTTGCTATCATTGAGCCAATAGAGAAAAATACACCATGAGCTAATCCTGTTAGTATGCGCGCCAGTATTAGTGTTTCGTAACTCGGCGCTTGCCAAGCTAATAAATTACCCATAACAAATAAGCCCATAAGACTTATAAGTACCACTTTTCGGTTCCAGCGACCCGTTAATGCAGTGAGTACCGGTGCGCCAATAGCTACACCAACTGCATATAAGCTCACTAGTAAGCCTGCTGATGGTAAGCTCACGCCTAAATCGTTTGCAATAGTTGGCACTAAACCCACTATAACAAACTCGGTTGTTCCAATTGCAAATGCGCTTAAGGTAAGCGCCCATAAAGCCAATGGCATAAATACATCCTCATTTTTAAAATAGATGCATAGTGTGAGTAAAAACTCCTTTGCAATAAATAGCATAAATGGCAAAATACTTTTGTTTATTTTGCAAATATAAATGAGTGAATTTATGCCTGTTCAAGCTAAAACTGAAGATCTAGAAATGTTTATTACCATTGTTGATTGTGGCAGTTTTTCCGGTGCGGCTAGTTTACTCGATTTAAATGTAGCTAAGGTTTCAAGAGCGCTATCTCGCCTCGAAAGCAGGCTAAACTGCACATTACTAAACAGAACAACTCGGCGCTTAGAACTGACCGAGGAAGGGCATATATATATAGAATATGCGCGAAAGGCTTTAAACACGCTGCTCTTAGGGGAAGAAACAATAAAGCTACTTAAGCAAGCACCTAGCGGGCACTTGCGTATAGATGCAGCAAGCCCTTTTGTTTTACATCAACTAGCGCCACTAGTTAATGAATTTAAAAAGCAATACCCGCAAATCACGCTCGATATTACCTCACACGACAATATTATTGATTTACTTGAGCGCAAAACAGATTTAGCTATTCGCATTGGAGACTTAAAAGATTCAAACCTGCACGCGCGAAAATTAGGCCAAAGTAAATTAAAATTGGTCGCAAGCGCTGATTATTTAAAAAATGCGCCACCGTTACAGCAAGTTTCAGATCTTAAAAACCATAACCTAATTGGCTTCAGTGAGCCCAATACTCTTAATCAATGGCCCTTGAAGCATGAGCAATCACTGCACTTTGATTTAAGGGCTAGCAGCGGCGAAACCATTAGGCATTTATGTATTGCTGATCAAGGCATAGCACTTCTCTCACAATTTATGATTGCAGAAGATTTAGCCAAAAAACGATTAATAGAAGTTTTACCCCACAGCGTGAGTAGCCCAAATAATCGAGAATCTATTTATGGCGTTTATTACAAAAATGGGGCGGTTTCTTCCCGTATCGTTGCATTTTTAGATTTTATACAACCGCGACTAAGTTTATAAATCACTTTTAAATTGAGTTTAAAGAGCAACTTAATGAAATAATTTACATTATTGACGGTTTTAAGATTAAGCTGAGTATAAACACTGCAGTTGCATTATTTGGATGAGGTAGTATGGATTCTTTAACACAAGTCGCATTAGGCAGTGCCGTAGGCTACGCGGTACTAGGCAATAAAGTAGGTAGAAAAGCCGTTGCGTGGGGCGCTATTTTAGGCACTTTACCCGATCTAGATGTATTTTTACCCTATGGCGGCAGTGTAGAGGCATTTACCTATCATCGCGGTTTTAGCCATTCTTTATTTGTGCATTTATTAATAAGCCCGCTGATTGTGTGGCTAATATTAAAAATACACACAGGCATGCAGGCTTATAAAGCTCGTTGGTTTTGGTTAGTTTTTTTGTGCTTATCAACACATGCTTTATTAGATTCACTCACCGTTTATGGTACTCAGCTAATGTGGCCCTTAAGTGAATACCCTTTTGCGGTATCCAGCATGTTTATTATTGACCCCCTTTACACCTTACCGTTATTAATTGGTTTAGCTTTTACTTTATTACCTAAAATAAGCACAAGTAAAGCCTATAAAATCAATGCAATTACACTTAGCCTAAGCACAGCGTATTTATGCCTTGCCTTTGTGTTTAAACTCAATATTGACGACAAGGTAAAAACAGCACTGAACAATCGCGATATTGACGCAACCGGCTATATTAGTACGCCTGCCCCGCTCACTACTTTACTTTGGCGTGTAGTAGTGATGTCTGACGGTCACTACTACGAGGGTTATGCCTCCGTGTTTGACTCGCCCAGTGATGTAACCTTAAATGCCTACAATACAACACCGTCTTTAATTAAGCCTATTGACAACCAATGGGGCATACAAAGGCTACAATGGTTTACAAAAGGGTTTTATTCTATTCGCCAGCAAACCGATAACGTGATTTTGTCAGATTTAAGAATGGGTATGGAATGCCAATACGTATTTAACTTTGTGGTAGGTGAGCAAGCTGACTCGGGTATTAAAGTGGGTAGTTTTGAGCGACTCTCTCAGCGCCCTAGCTTTAGTAATGCCGGTAATATTTGGCAGCGAATTTGGCAACCTGAAGTCTCGCTAGCATCTCCATTGGCTAAAAATAACTGCTCGTTGCCATAATTAAGGGTTAAGCAAGCACTGCCTGTAAAAAGAGCCAAACAACATTGTTGCTTAATCACTCGAATAGGGTCTGTTGACCTTTCAAGGTTATATTTGCAGCAGTCTGTTTGGTATTTAGGCAAGGCAGAGCCTATGTAGTGTGGTTATTCCCCATAAATAGGCGATAACGCAGCATCAATGCCAAACAGGCGTTGCCCAAAGGGTTCTGCCTAGGGGCGATTTACTCTTTGTTGCTCGGTTTTTACTTAGCCCACTAGGTTACAAACCTCGC